>DASVBI010000377.1:0-3395 GCA_036375915.1 Terriglobales bacterium
TCTGGACAAGGGAATTACCGGCGCCGCCGCCCAGTTGAAGCGCCCCGTCTACGTGCCTGACGTCAGCAAAGATGCCCGCTACGTGGTTTCCGCGCAAAGCACCCGCTCCGAACTGGCGGTTCCGCTCATGGTGCGGGACGAGGTGGTGGGCGTGCTCGACTGCCAGAGCCAGCAGCTCAATTTCTTCGATTCCGACACCATTGACCTGCTGACCTTGTTTTCCACCCAGGCCTCCATGGCGCTGCAGAACGCGCATCTTTATTCCCTGGAGCAGCACCGCGCCGCGCAACTGGAGGCTATCAACGCCATTGCCAAGCAGACCACGGCGGTGCTCGACCTCAAGGACCTGCTGGCCAAGGTGTGCTCGCTGGTGCGGCAATCGTTCCCCGGCGAGCACGTGTCCGTTCTGTTGCGCGAGGACCAGGAACTGGAGCTGCGAGCCCACGAGGGCGGTCTGAACTTGCGTGGCTCCCAGCCGGAAAGCCTCGTTATCGGCGACGCCATCGCCTGGCGCTGCATGGCTACCGGCCGCACGGTGGTGGAAAACGATGTTTCCAGGGTGCCGCAATACATGCCCATGTTCGAGCAGACCCGCTCCAAGATGTGCATTCCGCTGATCTCGTTTGGCCAGACCCTGGGAGTGCTGGCCCTCGACAGCGCCCAGCTTAATACCTTTCAGGTGGCGGACGCGCAGCCCCTGGAGTCGGTGGCCGACATCTGCGCCACCGCTATCCAGAACGCCTACTACGTGGAACGGGTGCGCCAGTTGGCCTATATTGACGGCTTAACCGGCATCTTCAACCGCCGCTATTTCGAAACCCGCATTGCCGAGGAGATGGAGCGCGCCCGCCGATACAACACCAGCCTGGCGGTGATCATGCTCGATATTGACCACTTCAAGCGCCTCAACGACGAGTTTGGGCACCTGCTGGGCGACGAGGTCCTGCGCCAGGTCTCGTCTGTGTTCTCCCAGCAACTGCGCAAGATTGACGTGGTCTGCCGCTATGGGGGCGAGGAATTTGCCGTGCTGCTGCCCCAGACCAGCGCCGAGCAAGCCTTCAGTGTGGCGGAAAAGCTGCGCCGCGAAGTGGCCGGTTACCGCTTCCCAGGGGTGCCGCGCGCCGTCACTATCAGCGCCGGCGCAGCCGCCCATCCCATCCACGGCGCCACCCGCGACGAGGTGGTCAAGTCCGCTGATGCGGCCCTCTACACCGCCAAACAGGCTGGGCGCAACTGCGTGCGCATGGCGTCATTTCTGCCCCAGGCCGTTTCCGCCGGCGCCTAATCCGTTTCATAAAGGCGCACGTCGCCTGCTCCCACATGGACGTGGAGCCGATAGGCGCCTGGACCCCGGCGCCTGAACGACCTTGCGAAGCCGTCTTTGCTAACCCTGAAAGCCGGGGCTGTGAGGTCGCCGACGGACACGGAAGCGTCCACCTGCTGGTAATCTTCCGGGCGCCGCACGTCAATGTTCACGTCGCCGGCATGTACTTCGACGTCCTTGCTCCCGGCAACACCCTGAACATTCAGGTCGCCGGCTCCCAGGCGAATGAGCAGGTCGGAGCGCAAGGGCACCTCGATATCGGCATGGAAATTCTGGTGGGAAGTGTGCCGCACCGTCAGGCTTGCATTTGAGCCCGCAGCCTGCAACTCCACCTTGACCGGGCCTGAGGTCGTGCTCGCCGGACGATAGGTGACACGCACATGCTCCGCGGAGGTGCCGGAAATGCTGTAGTCGCCCGGCGCCAGGTGCATCTGAATGCTTCCGCCGGGAGCAAACTTCTGCTCAAGATGACCCTCAGGGACCAGGTCTTGTGCGGCCACGGTTGCAGCCAGAAGAAAAAGCGCCCAGATTAAGACCAGGGATCTCATGCCTGCTCCTTCCCGTTTGGAATACGCCGAAGCCGGGCTGCCAGTTCCCCCAAGTGTGGGATAATCTGCGGCGGTGCCCGTGGCCGACAAATCCGAACTGTACCGCCGCCTGCCCTCAGTGGATGAACTCCTGCGTTTGCAGCCGATTACGGACTTAACCGAGCGCGAGGGGCACGCCGCCGTGGCGGAGGCAGCGCGCGCCGTCCTGGCCCGGGTGCGGGAGGAGATTGCTGCCGGACGCCTGAACTCCTCGGGGGTGGAACTGGCGGTCTCTGGCTTGCCGGAGGCGGTAGAACGGCAGTTGCGGCAGGCCCTGCAGCTCTCCCTGCGCTCCGTTATCAACGCCACCGGTGTGGTTCTGCACACCAACCTGGGCCGGGCGCCGCTGGCGGCCGCCGCGCTCGACCACCTGCATAAAGTGGCGTCCACGTATTCCAACCTGGAATTCGATATCGCTGAAGGAGAACGCGGCAGGCGCGACGTTCATGTGGAGCGCCTGTTCGCGCAACTGTTCGCAGCCTGCGCTCCCGAGCCAATTTCGACGGTGGTAGTCAATAACAACGCCGCCGCCGTGCTGCTGGGGCTGAACTCATTGGCTGAAGGCGGCGAGGTGATCGTCTCCCGGGGCGAACTGGTGGAGATCGGTGGCTCCTTCCGCATTCCCGAGGTGATGGCCAAGTCGGGCGCGCTCCTGCGCGAGGTAGGCACCACCAACCGCACCCGCATTGCCGATTACAGCCGAGCCATCAGCGACAAGACGCGGCTTCTGCTGCGCGTGCATCGCTCCAATTTCCAGATCACCGGTTTTACCGAGCAGCCTGTCCTTGCCGAACTGGTGGAACTGGGACGCAAGCGGGGCATCCCGGTGATGGAGGACCTGGGCAGCGGAGCGCTCATAGATTTGCGCTCGGTGGGCATCACGGGCGAGCCGGGCGTTGCCGAGAGCCTGCGCGCCGGGGTGGATGTGGTCACTTACAGCGGCGACAAGCTGCTGGGCGGCCCGCAGGCGGGGATTCTAAGCGGCCGCCGCGAATTGATCGCCCGCATCCGCTCCAACCCGCTGTTTCGCGCTTTGCGCGTGGACAAGCTGACCTATGCCGCGCTGGAAGCCACGCTGCTCGCCTATATTCGCCAGGACCATGACGCGATACCGGCGCTGCGCATGCTGCGGCTCCCGCCGGAAGCAATCGAAGGGCGCGCTGAAGCGGTGAAGCAGAAGCTGAGCAAGGCGGGCCGCCTCTCGCTGGAAATCGTAGATGGGCGCTCGGTCGTGGGCGGAGGCGCCGCGCCAGCCGCCACCCTCCCAACCCGCCTCCTGGCGGTTACATGTGAGGGCTTGAGCGCAGACGAATGTGCCGCTCGCCTCCGGGCCGGCGAGTCACCCATCGTCGCCCGTGTCGAAGAAGGCCGCGTGCTGCTCGACCTGCGCACCGTGTTTCCGGAACAAGACGAGCTGGTGGCGCGGGCGCTTGCCACAATTTCAAAATCCTGATTCACCACAGAGACACGGAGGCACGGAGAAA
>DASVBI010000166.1:0-3145 GCA_036375915.1 Terriglobales bacterium
GAAGGTGAAGCTCTGGTGATTGCTCTCGACCTGAAGGGGCTGGCCGTCTCCACCGGAGCGGCTTGTTCTTCCGGCGCCATTGAGCCTTCGCACGTGCTCACTGCTATGGGATTGCGCCCCGAGCGCGCCCGGGCCAGCATCCGCTTCAGCCTGGGCAAGCAGAACACGGCGGAGGAGGTGGATTGGGCCCTGGCTCTGATTCCCCAGGCAGTAGTGCGGCTGCGCGAGCTGTCGCCGGTAACACCAGCGGTTGCTAATGACTGATTTTCCTACCATCGCCGTTGCCATGTCGGGCGGTGTGGATTCCTCCACCGTCGCGGCCATGCTGCGCGCCGACGGCTACAACCTGGTCGGCCTGACCATGCAACTGTGGAACCAGCGCCGCCTGGCCGGACGCGAAGGTATGCCGGAAGCGGTGCAGGGACGCTGCTGCTCTCTCGATGATGTTTACGACGCCCGGCGCGTCGCCGAGACCATCGGCATCCCATATTACGTGGTCAACCATGAACAGCGCTTCGAGCAGGAAGTGGTGCGGCCCTTCGTTTCTGAGTACCTGAGCGGGCGCACGCCTATCCCCTGCAGCCTGTGCAACAACCACTTGAAGTTTGATCAGCTGCTGATTACAGCGCGGCAGATCGGCGCCGAGCGCCTCGCTACCGGCCATTACGCCCGTATCGAGTTCGACAGCGCCGGCGGCCGCTGGCTGCTCAAGCGCGCCGTGGACTCCTCCCGCGACCAGACCTATTTCCTCTTCGGCCTCAGCCAGGAGCAGCTCGCTCGCACCCTGTTTCCCCTTGGCGGCTTGCTGAAGTCCGAGGTGCGCGAGATCGCCCGCCGCCACGGCCTGGCGCTGGCCGACAAGCCCGACTCGCAGGAAATCTGCTTCGTGCCCGGTGGCGACTACAAGAAATTTCTTGATGCCTATCTTGCCGAGCACGGCGAGTCGCTCCCCGACACCAGCGGTGAACTGGTCAGCAGCAGCGGGGAAGTGCTGGGCACGCACCCGGGCATACACAATTTCACTGTCGGACAGCGCAAGGGACTGGGCATGGCAACGGGCTCGCCGCTTTACGTTCTCCAGATCAACGGCGAGCGCCGCCAGGTGGTGGTCGGGGGCGGCGAGCAACTCTACTCCCGCAACTTGTGCGCTAAGCGAGTGAACTGGATTGCGCTGGAGCAGCCGGCGTCCGCGCTGCGCCTGGGGGTGAAGATCCGCCACCGTCACGAGCCGGCCGCCGCCACGGTTGAAGCCATCAGCGTAGACGAAGCCGTGGTCACTTTTGACCAGCCGCAGCGCGCCATCACCCCCGGCCAGGCGGCGGTTTTCTATGATGGCGATGTTGTGGTGGGCGGCGGATGGATTGAGTAGGAAGGATCAACTCCCGTTTTATGTTGTCATCCTGAGCTGCGCGACCGTGCTTTTGCACGGGAGCACAGCGAATGGACCTGCTTTTTCGCGGTTCACCGCGATTTCTCTTTCTCTTTTAAATGGGGGGGTGCCTAGCAGGGCTTGGAAGGATAAAAAAAACGCAGCAAGCTGCGTCTTTACTGACGCCATGGGCCGATAAACGAAGGCCGACAACCGACAGCTGCTAAATAAACATCTCGTCCTGGGCCTCCCCCATGCCGTTGCCGCCATGGCGGCGCCTGTTCCGTGCCCGGAACAAAGCTCCTAGCCCAACCGAAACTCCTTGCATGATGCCGGTCAGTTGCCGCACCGGAGAAACCACGGTGTGTTGCAGGGTTTCCGTCGTGTCCTCCACGCGGTCGAGCGTGCGCGTGACCAGTTCATCGGCGCGGATTACCTGCAGCCGGGTGCGGTCAATGATGTCGTTGACCGTGTTATCCAGGCGCTCCACCTGTCCGCGCACCAGAGCGGTGGTGGTGTGCACGTCGCTGACAATTGCCTCCAGCTTGGGAGCCGATGCGGTAATCAACGACTGTGCCGCTTCCACCGCCGGCAGGGCCCGGGTGCGCATTTCCGTGGTCAGCGTGTCCACCTTGGCGCTGGTTTTGCGCAAGGAGAGAAAGATCCCCAGCAGCACCAGCGCTTGCAGCGCGATGGCCACCGCTGTTAAAGCGATAAAAAGGTTAAGGTGTTCCATACAAATCCGTTGTGTGAGGCCACTTGGCCCCAACTGTCCTTAGCTTTTAGGTGTGGTGCCCTCGGTGGTTGCTTCACGATACGCTTGCCGCCCGGCTTCAAAGGCGGAGCGGAACTGCTCCTTCTGCTGTCCCACCACATCCTTGCCGCGTTCCACCCAGTCGCCGGCCTGGTCTCGAACCTGGCGGGCACGGCTTTTTACGAAATCGCGGCCTTCCTCGGCCTTGTCCAGAATAGCCTCCCGCGTCTCCGCGCCCGAGCGCGGCGCGTATAGCACCCCGACCAGAGCCCCAATTCCCAGTCCTGCCAGAAACCACATGAATCCATTCCCGCTGTCGTCTGCCATAAAAGACCTCCTGGAGCTTTGAGAAATGCCGGCCAGGCAAAAAGGCCCGTAACCGCGCCGTTCAATCCCTTCGGATGGTAGCACCCGCTGGGCGGTGAAGACAAACCCTTGCGGGCGAAATAATTAGCCTCAATCGTGTACCCAGCGGTCGCCGAAGGCTCTTTTAATGAATAACCTGTATAAGGTGGTTACTTTCGTACATTAAGGCTTCTGGGTAGGCCGCAGAAACACCTCGCTGGCAAACGATTGCGGCGCCTGCGTCACCATCATTCCCACCACGTGGGCCACGTCCTCGGGCTGCAGCATTTTTTGGGGATCCTTACCGCTATGCGGCCCCAGTTCCGTCTGCACCGACCCCGGGCATATCACGGCCACGCGAATGTGGTAGTTGCGTAACTCCTCCGCAATGGAGTAACTGAGCCCATTCAGTCCCCATTTGGAAGCGGCGTAGGCCGCGCCGTTGGGCAGCGGATTCTTGCCCGCGCCGGAAGAGATGTTGATAATGTCGCCCTTGCCCCCGCGAATCATCAGGGGAGCAAAGCTGCGAATCATGTAGTACACGCCGCGCAGGTTTGTGTTCAGTGTGCGCTCCCACTCCTCCGGCGGCAGCTGGTGCAGAGGAGTGGAGAAGGTACCCACGCCGGCGTTGTTTATCAGGATGTCCGTCCGCCCGAAGGTCTTCTCCACCCGCGAGG
>DASVBI010000257.1:0-4500 GCA_036375915.1 Terriglobales bacterium
AAAAGTCGAAACCTTCAACGTGGAGGACTCCACCGTTCATCGTATTGCCGCCGGCAAAGTGGCCTAGAAGAACCAGGCGTCAGGAGTCAGGAGTCGGTGGTCAGGGGCCGGCGGCGCTGATACTCCTCCCTGCGCAAAAAGACGTAATAAATTACGTCTCTACCGTTAAGTCAGTTACTGGGGAACAGGCCCGGCGATCACGGAAATCGCCGGGCCGGAAAACGCATCTATCGCGAAGCCGCCTGGGCGCAGAATTTATCAAACGCCGCCGAAAGATCGGCGGCAATGTCTTCCGCCTCGCGCTGCTCAATGTCGCTGCGCTGCATCATGTAAACCAGCTTGCCGTCGCGCAGCAGGCCAATGGAGGGAGAAGAGGGTGGATAGCCCTCGAAGAATTCCCGGGCGCGCTCGGTGGCGTCGCGGTCCTGCCCGGCAAACACGGTAACACTCTGGTCGGGGCGCACCTGGTGCTGCAGGGCCAGGCGGACCGCCGGACGCATGCGGCCAGCCGCACAGCCGCAAATGGAATTCACCACCACCATGGTGGTGCCCGGCTTGGCCAGGGCTTGCTCCACTTCGGCGGCGCTGCGCAGCTCCTCAACCCCCAGTCGCGTCAATTCCTCACGCATGGGCAAAACCATCAATTCTGGGTACATTCACACTCCTTAGGTGAGATTAGTTTTATTGTAATACGGCCGGAGTTGGTCCGAGAGCGGCACCCGGCGGAAGCGCAAAAGGAACCAGCGAAATGAACACAATGGCGGTTAAACGGCGGCGTCGGCCGACGCCCTGCGCGAGGCTGGCTGTATGATTGAGTCACCTCCATGCTTACCCGCGAGAACGTGTCCCTGGCGCCGTTGACCACCCTGGGAGTGGGCGGCCCGGCGCGCTTTTTCGCGGAGGCCGGCTCCGCCGAGGAGGTCCGGCGGGCCGTCCACCACGCTGCCGAGCGTGGCCTGCCTTTATTCGTGTTGGGCGGCGGCAGCAACCTGGTGGTCTCCGATGCCGGCTGGCCGGGGCTGGTGTTGCGCATCCGCATCGCCGGGATAGAAGAGCGTGAGGAGGGGGAAAAAATTAATTTTGAGGTGGGCGCGGGCGAGGAGTGGGACCGGTTCGTGGCCCGTGCCGTGGCCCGCAACTGCGCCGGCGTCGAGTGCCTGAGCGGCATTCCCGGCAGCGTGGGCGGCACTCCGGTGCAGAACGTTGGCGCCTATGGCCAGGAGGTTTCAGAAACCATTGCCAGCGTGCAGGCGTTGGACCTGAAAGACGGCCAACTGCGCGAGCTTTGCAATCCCGCCTGTGGCTTCGCCTATCGCACCAGCCTCTTCAACACCAGCGAGCGCGGACGTTACATTATCTTGCGCGTGAGCTATGCGCTTACTCCCGGCGGGCAGCCGCGCATCGAGTATGCCGACCTAAAACAATATTTTCCCGGCCGCAGCGGCGTGCCGAGCCTGGCCGAAGTGCGGGACGCGGTGCGCCACGTTCGCGCCGGCAAGGCCATGCTCATCGTTCCCGGCGACGAGGATTGCCGCAGCGCCGGATCGTTTTTTAAGAATCCTGTCTTGACCGCCGAGCAGCACCAGCAACTCTCCCGTCGAGCGGAGGCCATGGGCCTGCAGGTTCCCAGCTACCCCGCGCTGAGCGCGCAGCACAAAGTGTCAGCCGCCTGGCTGGTGGAACATTCCGGTTTGGCCAAGGGCTACACGCGCGGGCGCGTGGGCATTTCCCGCAAGCACGCCCTGGCCATTGTCAATCGCGGCGGCGCTACCGCCGCAGAGGTCATCGCGCTCAAGAATGAGATTCAGCAGCGCGTCGCCGATACCTTCGGCATTCAACTCTCCCCCGAGCCGGTGTTCGTCGGCTTCGACCAACAAGCTTAACGCAGAGTTCGCAGAGGAAAGACAATATTTGTGGCGCGGGCGCCCCCGCCCGCGAAGCCCCCGCCAGAGGGCGTGATGCTGAACGGCTTCAGCCATGAAGCATCTCGCGTGCGCCACCAATGGGTTGTCCTTCTCGCGCCAGCACAATCCCAGTAGAGACGTTGCCTACAACGTCTGTTCCCCGAGTCTCGCACAGAAGACATAACAAGTTACGTCTCTACCCTGGTCTTCTCCTCGTCGTCTCGGTTGAGGTTTTCGCCAGACGCGCGGCGCGGCGGAAGATTTCCGTGAACATTGCGCGCGTGAGCTTTCCTGTCTGCGTGTTCTGGTTGGAAGGATGGTAGGAAGCCAGCAGGACGCGCCCATCCGGCAACTCGTACTGGGCCCCGTGGCTGAAGACGTACTCCTTTTTGCTCTGGAGCACGCCCAGCCGCTTCATGTGATTCAGGTAGGCATCAAACCCGATCCGCCCCAGTGCAACGACAACGCGCACATTCTTGAGGAGCGCAATTTCGCGGTCGAGGAAAGTGGCGCAGTTGGCGATCTCCTGCGGCAGCGGCTTGTTCTGGGGCGGCGCGCAGCGCACCGTCGCGGTAATGTAGGCGTCGTTCAGCCGCAAGCCATCATTACAACTGATAGCGCCGGGTTGGGAAGCAAAGCCGGTGCGGTGCAGGACGGGATACATGAAGTTGCCCGAGGAATCGCCGGTGAAGGGCCGCCCGGTGCGATTGGAACCATGCGCTCCCGGCGCCAGACCGAGAATAAGCACGTGCGCCTGCGGGTCGCCAAAGCCGGGCACGGGCTTGCCCCAGTACTGGCAATCGCGGTAGGCGCGGCGTTTTTCACGCGCCACCTGCTCGCGGTAGGCCACCAGCCGCGGGCAGAGCCCGCAGGCAACCACTTCTTCATTTAAACGGGATAGCCGCGAGGACATTACCAAGATTGTAAATCCGCGCGGCCATTCACGCGGAGGAGGCACGAGGGCGCAAGGGCAGGCGGGCGTCCCGTCCCGCCGGCGCCTGCCCGTTTTCCACATTGAAAGTGCGGATGACTGGCTCGAATTCCAGCAGCGGCTCCAGCTTCTGACGGATCTTGCTATAGTGGCGGCGCTGGAACCATTCCGCGTGCTCGCGGCGCGTCCACAGGGTAAGGACCACGATCCGATCCGGCTCGGCATCCGCCGCCAGCAGAAAATCCTCCACAAATCCGGGCTGCGCTTGCAGGATGGGAATAACGGTTTCCCGCAGGGTGCGGATCACCTCCCGCAGCTTCCCCGGCCGGGTTGTCAGTTCCAAGGCGCGCGCGAACACTGGCAGCTCCTGCAATGGAGACCGTCCTGTGCGAATTCCCTTCGAGACCGTGAACACCAGGAATGGAGATCAGGTATGAATGCGAGCAGCAGGCATTAACTTAGAGCTTGCCGCCAGCGCCGTCAATTACCCAAGGATGGTGCAGCGCAAACTTTTGCGCTTCTGCATGACGCCGGCCCAGCCGCAACTGTGACGCGTGGCGCGCTCCCCGCTTCGCCGGCGGCTGGCGCTGCGCCTGCTCTTTCTGAAAAAATAACGCGCATGTCCTTCGCCCTCGATTCCGCCGCGCGCCGCCGCCTCGGCTATCAGCTGGTTGACTTCATTGATTCCTACTTCGCTTCCCTGCCTGATCGCGCCGTGCAGCTTCCCCGCGAGCAGCGCAGCTTCGGCCAGCTCAACAATGCCTTGCCCGAGTTGGGCACGGAGGCAGCCGCGGTGCTGGAAGAAGTTTGCCGCGAGCTCACCAACCAGGGCTTCCATGTGCCCAGCGCCAACTACTTTGGGTTGATGAACCCGACTCCCACTTACGTAGCGGTACTGGCGGAAGCGCTGGTGGCGGCGTTGAACCCGCAACTTGCGACTCTGGCGCGCTCCCAGCTGGCCTCCAAGATTGAATGCGAAACCGTGCGCTGGATCGGCGAGCGCGTGGGCTGGCATGACGCGTTCGACGGCACTTTCACCAGCGGCGGCAACGAAGCCAACTTCAGCGGCCTGGCCCTGGCCCTGGCCGCGCATTTTCCCCAGGCCATCGAGGATGGCCTTACCGCCGTGGGCGAGCCGCCCGCGCTCTACGCCTCGGCAGAGGCGCACCATTCGCTCGATAAATCCGCCGGCCTGCTCGGCCTGGGGCGCGCCAGCGTGCGCCGCGTCGCCACCAACCAGCAACTGCAGCTTGAGCCTGCCGCCCTGGAGCAGGCCATTGCTTGCGACCGCGCCGCCGGGCGCAAACCTTTCTGCGTGGTGGCCACCGCCGGCACCACCAATTCCGGCGCAGTGGATGACCTGACCGCGGTCGCTGAAGTATGCCGGCGCCACCAGCTCTGGCTGCATGTGGACGGCGCTTATGGCGCCGCCGCTATTTTTTCCGACCGCCACCGCAGTCTGGTGCGGGGTATCGAACTGGCTGATTCCATCACCATTGATCCGCACAAGTGGCTGGCCATGCCCTTTTCCGCCGGCGTCATTCTTACGCGCCACCCGCAGGTGTTGAGCCGTGCTTTTGGCGTATCCACGCCTTACATGCCCAAGGACGGCTCCGCCCAGAACGTGGACCTGTTCCGCATCAGCACCCAGTGGTCGCGCCGCAT
>DASVBI010000079.1:0-2024 GCA_036375915.1 Terriglobales bacterium
CACCTTTTCTCAGCTATGCTGGAGTGGCCGGCAGGCAGGACCGGCGTCATGGTAGAAATTCCCTGCTGCGGGTCGGCGGATTCTGCCGCGTAGGGGTGTTTCGACTCGGGCTTGCGCCCGCTCAACATGACAGTCAAGTTGGGGAAACGGAAGACAGACTCCCACTCGCTTCCGCCAGAGGTTTCATTTTTGTCCTGCTTGGGAGAGTGCCTCAACCGGCAAGCAGAATTACTCTGATTGCGGTGCAAAGTCCCAGGTGCCGCTGGCCACGTCCAAAACCACAATGCCGTTGTTAGACGCCAGAGCGACTCGCCGGCCACCGATTACGGTGGTGGCGTAGAAGGGATGGGATATGGGGTCGTAGACCTGATCAGCTTGGGGATCGGGGACAAGAGCGTGATTGGGCTGGCGCCGGTTACGCGTGCTGCGCAGATCCGGAACTGTCGCTTCGTGCGTAGCCGCCGAAGGTGTCGGCGATCCGGAAGTCAGCCGATCGAACGTGTCGCTCAGCTCCTGCCCGAAGTTGACCAGCGCGGGCATATGGTTGTGAAAAAGCAAGCCCAGCGAACCGAGACCCACAATAAGTAAGATGGCCAGCAGTACCGTACGCAACGCAGTAGAGGGACGACGCTGCTTGTAAGTGTTCTTGGTTAATCCTCGCAGGCTGTCCCAGTCCGCGCCCAGGTCCTGCGACGGCTTCAGGGCACCAGGTGAAACGGGTTCCTTGGATTCATTACTGCTGGATATATTCAAAATAGACGTCATGGCGCATAACCCCGCAAAATCTGTTACCCGCTAAACGAGCAATTCCCGTGCCAAGCTTTAACTGGTTAAAAACGCTCATTCCCGCGCGGGTGGCCAACTTGCGACGGGCAGGCAACCGAGTGAATATGCAAACTTTTGCACAGGGCAGGGGAGCACGCCGGGAGATACCGAGGCGAACCAGCCGAACCGGATTCATCACGGGAACGACATAATGATGTGTTAGCGGAACGACATATTCAACGACTGGACCAGTAGCCCCCGACTTGCGGGGCCGCTTAAAGCAGTCCGCCAAGCCCAAGCGGGCATAGGTGACCCGGCCGCGGAAACCCTTTCGGGCTGATCCTGCATCTCAGGTTGCAACGTACCTTTTCCATTTAGGAGCCGCAGATGCAGAGGTTCATGCTCGTACTATCAGTGTGTCTACTGTTGCCCGCTGCGATGATGGCGCAGGATGAGACTCCGAAGGTGACCGTCTTTGGGGGTTATTCGCTGTTGCGCAATGGCGGCAACAATACCAATGGCTGGGATGGCCAGGGCACCTTCAACTTCAACCGTTACCTGGGCCTTACCGCCGACATCAGCGGCAATTACCGCAATATCGCTTCGTTGCCGGTGCCCCTCGTATCCGCGGGGGTGAACCAGCACCTGTACACGTTTCTATTTGGGCCGACAGTAACCGGCAATCTGGGCCGGGCTTCAGTATTTGGACATGCGTTGTTCGGAGCGGCCCGCGCCAGTTCGAGCGCGGGAATATCCCTGCCTTTCATCGGCGGCGTGAGCACGGGCGTGAGCAGCGCTTCGGCGTTCGCCATGGCTTTCGGCGGCGGCCTGGACATCAACCTGGGGCGGCATTTCGCGCTGCGCGCCGCGCAACTGGACCTTGTGCGCACCCAGTTCAGCCCCATGGACGCGCTGGCGACCGGGCTCTCCACCAGCACTAGTGGCAACCAGAATTTCCTGCGCTACTCGGGAGGAATCGTGTTTCGCTTCTGAGAACCCGGAGTGTCGGCCCGGGTCAGTCCTGCTTTTTGACGAAGCGAAGCGCGGCTGAATTCATGCAGTAGCGCAGGTGCGTGGGTTCCGGCCCATCGTCAAACACGTGTCCCAGGTGGCCGTCGCAAAGGGTGCAGTGAACCTCGGTCCTCTCCATGCCCAGGCTGCTGTCGCCTCCGGTTCTGACGTTTTCCTGCGCGATGGGCGCCCAAAAACTCGGCCAGCCGGTGCCGGAGTCGAACTTGGTCTGCGAACTGAACAGGGCG
>DASVBI010000113.1:0-12027 GCA_036375915.1 Terriglobales bacterium
GTCGTCAAGCGCGGCTTGGGGCAGAGTGCTCTGGCTCAGTGCCTGCGAGAGCTGAAACTGCTGGTCGGCGGGGACGCCCATGGCCGTGTCCAACTGAGCGGCGGCGAAGGCCAGGTTGTTGCGGGCGCGGATAAGTTCCTCCTGGCGGCCGGCCAGGCGCACCTGCGCGCTCAGCAGGTCGGATTGCACCACCACTCCGCTCTCGTAGCGGGCCTTGCTGCGGTCGAGAATGGCCTGCGCGGTCTTGACTGACTGCTCGGCCACATCCTGCTGCTTTTGCGCCAGCAGCAGCCCCAGGTAGGCTTGCACCACGCGAAAAATGGTTTCCTGGTCGGCGCGCTCCAGTTGGCGCCCGGCCGCCCGCTGCAGATCCTTGGCCCGGGCCACGCTTTTCACGTTGGCGAAGGAATCAAACAGGTTCCAGTTGCCGGAAAAGCGCGAGCTGAAGTTGCCGATGGGCGTGGGCGTGTTGAGCCGGTTGAGCGCAAAGTCCGCCACCGTAAAGCGCTCCTGCCGCAGACGAGTGCCAAAAACGTACACCGGATCGTTGCCCCGGGTGGCGCTTTCCGTGAAGCCCACGCGCGGCAGCAGCCCGGAGCGTGCTTCCTGCACCCCGGCGGCGGCGGCCCGCTGGTCGGCCACCGCCATCTTGCGCCGCGGATTCTTCTCCAGCGCCATGCTGACCGCCTGTTGCAGACTAAGCGGGGTTTGCGCCGCCGCTGTTACCGCCAGCAGGGAAGCGAAGATGCCGGCGGCCGCGATACGCGCAGCAACATTCCTCCGAGTTGTGTTTCCGCCCATCAAAGCAGCCTTGGGTCCTTCATCGTGAATGCCACTAGGCTAAGTCGGCCACCGGGGTGTCTGGCGGTGACTGCCGTCACATCCGGCCGCCAAATTTCGGACGGCTACCCGGCCACGGGCTGCGGCTTCTCCGCGCCCTTTTCCGCCACAATCTCGTAGGTGGTGTGGAAGGCTGCCGTGTGCTTCACCATGGCGCCCACTGAGCAGTACTTCTCCTCGGAGAGGCGGATGGCCTCTTCCACCGCCGCCGGATCCACGTCGTAGCCGGTGATCACGTGGTGAATGCGCGCCGCGGTGAACACCTGCGGCGGACGCTCTGCCTGGTCGGCTTCCACCCGCACCTCATAGCCGGTTATGTGCTGGTGATATTTCTGGCGCAGGATGGTGACGACGTCGAAGGCGGTGCATCCGGCCAGCCCAACAGCCACCAGTTCGATGGGCTTGGGGCCGGTAGCCCCGGCGGCGTCATCCAGCAGCAGGTGATGCCCGCTGCCGCTGCGGGCAACAAATTGCCTGTGCGTGCCAAGTGGTTGAGTAAGAGTGACTTTTGCTTCAATCATGGTGTTCTCCCCCCATGCTCCTGCTTGCCGAATCACACCCATAAATGCAGCCTGTGGCGATTTGTTACAGGGAAGCAGCTCGGACTGTGGTCCTGGACAGTCGCTCTAACCCCCCCGCCTTCGCTGTTTTCCCAAAAGGGGAGGAATAACAGGCAGACCCGTGATGTGGCTCACAGGCGGAACTCCTGTTCAACGGCTAGTCTCTCTGGGTCAGATAATCTCGCCCCGTTTCTTGCTGGTCCGGTGTTTGCCCTGACCTGCACATTTAAAGCTAGTGAGCTAAGAAAGGAGCCCATCATGGCTGCAGCCGCAGTTTTACCTTTGGAACTGGATCATCACGTCACCGAGTTCATATCCCGTCCCCGCAAGATGTTGATTGGAGGCAAGTGGCTGGAGTCCGCTTCCGGCAAGACTTTTCCGACCTATGACCCCGCAACCGGCAAAGTGCTGGCAGTGATTGCGGAAGGGGATCGGGAAGATGTGAATCGCGCCGTGGCCGCCGCGCGGCGCGCCTTTGAAGCCGGAACGTGGCCGAAGATCACGCCCTCGCAGCGCGGACGCATGATCTGGAAACTGGCCGATCTGCTCGAAGAACACTTGGAAGAGTTTGCCGAATTGGAAACATTGGACAACGGCAAGCCGTTGACTATTGCTAAAGTTGCCGATTTGCCGCTAGCCGTGGACCTGCTGCGCTACATGGCGGGGTGGGCAACCAAGATCGAGGGCAGCACTATCCCCATTTCCTTCCCCGGCGCGAATTATCTCGCCTATACCCGCCGCGAGCCGGTCGGGGTGGTGGGCCAGATCATTCCCTGGAACTTCCCGCTGCTCATGGCGGTGTGGAAGCTCGGTCCAGCATTGGCCACGGGCTGCACCGTCGTGCTCAAGCCTGCGGAGCAGACTCCGCTCACCGCGCTGCGCTTAGGCGAACTGATTGCCGAAGCCGGATTCCCTGACGGCGTGGTCAACATTGTGCCGGGCTACGGCGAAACTGCCGGAGCGGCTCTGGCTGCTCATCCCGACGTGGATAAAGTGGCGTTCACTGGCTCGACTGAGGTGGGCAAGCTTATCCTGCAAGCCGCGGCCGGCAATTTGAAGAAAGTGTCGCTGGAGCTGGGCGGTAAGTCGCCCAACGTCGTTTTCCAGGATGCCGAGATGAGGACGGCGATTCCGGGGAGCGCCTTCGCTATTTTCTTCAATCACGGCCAATGCTGCTGCGCGGGCTCACGCCTTTTCGTCGAGGAGCCAATGTTCGACGAAGTGGTGGCCGGGGTGGCAGAAGAAGCAAAGAAAATCAGACTGGGACCCGGGCTGGACCCGGCGACCACTATGGGACCTCTGATCTCGCAGGAGCAATTGGACCGCGTGTGCGGCTACCTTGACACAGGCGTGCGAGAGGGCGCGCAGGCGGCAGTGGGAGGGCACAAGGTGGATCGGCCCGGCTACTTCGTCGAGCCGACCGTCCTGGTGAACACCCGACCGAAGATGAAAGTTGTGCAGGAGGAAATCTTCGGGCCGGTCGTGGTAGCGATGCCCTTCCGCGATCCGGAAGAAGTGATCGCCAAGGCCAACGAGTCCGTGTACGGCCTGGCGGCGGCGGTGTGGACGCGGGACATCGGCAAAGCGCACACCATTGCCTCCCGGCTGCGCGCGGGAACGGTGTGGATCAACTGCTACAACGTGTTCGACGCCGCGCTTCCTTTCGGCGGCTACAAGCAATCGGGCTGGGGAAGGGAAATGGGCCACGACGTGCTCGAACTGTACACCGAAGTGAAAGCCGTGTGCGCTCAACTCTGATGACAGCTGATGAGGTTCACCGCAGTGACAACAACAAGGCCCGCGTTGCGGCGGGCCTTTGTCGTAAAAGCGAGAGCTTGGTTATTGGTGGGCTGCGGGGTGCTCCGTTGAAGGCGCAGTCAGCGGCGCCATGGGCTGGGTGCCCGCGACCCCAACTTCTGGCAGCGGACGCTCCAGGGCCAGCGCCAGCACCTGGTCCATGGTGTCCACGAACTGCAGTTTCATGACATTGCGCAGGTTCTCGGGCACGTCGGGCAGGTCTTTCTCGTTCTCCTTGGGCAGAAGCACTTCAAACAGCCCAGCGCGGTGCGCCGCCAGCAGTTTTTCTTTGAGGCCGCCGATGGGCAACACCTTGCCCCGCAGCGTGATCTCGCCGGTCATGGCCAGGTCGCGGCGCACGGGAATGCCGCTGAGCGCGCTGGCGATGGCGGTGCCGATGGTGATGCCGGCGGAGGGGCCGTCCTTGGGAATGGCGCCCTCGGGCACGTGCACGTGGATATCAAGATTGCGGTAAAACTCGCGTGGCAGTCCCAGGCGCGCGGCACGGGAACGCACGTAGGACATGGCGGCCTGCGCCGATTCCTGCATCACGTCGCCCAGCTTGCCGGTCAGCAGCAGCTTGCCCTTGCCGTCCACCACCGTCACTTCGGTGGTCAGGATGGAGCCGCCCACCTCGGTCCAGGCCAGCCCGTTGACCAGCCCAACCTCGTTCTTTTCGTGCACCGCCAGGTCGCGGAACTTGGGCACGCCCAGAAATTCCTCGGTTTTGTCAGACGCGATCTTGATGGTGTAGGTCTCACCTTCTTTGACCACCCGCCGCGCCACCTTGCGGCAGACGTTGCCAATCTCGCGCTCCAGATTGCGCACCCCGGCTTCTCGGGTATAGGCGCGGATGATGCTGGTAATCGCGTCCTCGGTGAAGAGGATGTTCTTATCCGTCAGCCCCGCCTGTTCGCGCTGCTTGCGCACCAGGAATTGCTTGGCGATTTCAATCTTCTCCGCTTCGGTGTAGCCGTGCAGCCGCAGCACTTCCATGCGGTCCTGCAGAGCCGGGGGAATGGTGTGCATCACGTTGGCGGTGGCGATAAAAAAGACCTGGGAAAGGTCGTACTCCACGTCCAGATAGTGATCCACGAACATGAAATTCTGTTCCGGATCGAGCACTTCCAGCAGCGCCGCCGAGGGGTCGCCACGGAAGTCCATGGACATCTTGTCCACCTCATCCAGCATGAACACCGGGTTCTTGGTGCCCGCCTTCTTCATCATCTGGATGATCTGGCCGGGCAGGGCCCCGATATAGGTGCGGCGGTGGCCGCGAATTTCAGCCTCATCGCGCACGCCGCCCAGCGACATGCGCACAAACTTGCGTCCCGTGGCCTTGGCGATGGACATGCCCAGCGAGGTTTTGCCCACCCCCGGAGGTCCCACAAAACACAGGATGGAGCCCTTGGGATTCTTCACCAGTTGGCGCACCGCCAGAAACTCCAGGATGCGCTCCTTGATTTTCTCCAGCCCGTAATGATCTTCGTTCAGCACCTTCTCGGCGCGCGAGATGTTGCGGATTTCCTTGGAGCGTTTCTTCCAGGGCACGGCCAGCAGCCAGTCCAGGTAATTGCGCGAAACCGTGGACTCGGCCGACATGGGCGGCATGGCTTCCAGTTTTTTCAGTTCCTGGATGGCCTTCTCGTGAACTTCCTTGGGCATGCCGGCGGCGTCAACCTTCTTCTTCAGTTCGTCGAACTCGCTCTTTTCGCCGCGGCCCAGTTCCTTCTGGATGGCCTTGATCTTCTCGTTGAGGTAGTACTCTTTCTGCGCCCGCTCCATCTGCCGCTTCACCCGCGACTGGATGGTGCGGTCCATGTTCAGCTTTTCGATTTCAATATCCAGCACGTCGGCGATGCGGTTCAGGCGCTCGGCGGGATCGAAAATCTCCAGCAGTTCCTGTTTTTCCTCGATGGAAAGCTGCAGGTTGGCGGCGATGGTGTCGGTCAGCTTGGCTGGGTCTTCCATGCGCACAGCCGCGATCATGGTCTCGTAATTCAGCGACTGGCAAAGCTTCACGTATTGCTCGAACAGGGAAGTCACCCGCTGCATACCGGCTTCAATGGCGGGCGTGGTCTCCAGGTTGTAGCGGGCCAGGCGGACGCTGGCCTCCATAAAGCCGTCATTGTCGGTGACCTGCAGAATCTTGCCGCGCTCAATGCCTTCCACCAGCACCTTGATGTTGCCATCGGGCAGCTTGAGGCTCTGCACGATGTTGACCACCGTGCCCACCTGGTAGATCTCGTTGGGCTTGGGTTCATCAATGCTGGCGTCGTGCTGGGTGGCGAGGAAGATTTTCTTGTCCGCGGCCAGCGCCTCTTCCAGGGCGCGCACGCTGGAGGAGCGGCCCACCACGAAGGGAGTCATCATGTAAGGAAAGATGACCACGTCCCGGATGGGCATCATGGGCAGCTTTCTGGTCTCAAATTTTTCCTTAGTGGTCACCGTGGCTCCCTGGTCTGTTGGATTCGTTCCGTTCGCAATCTGCCGTACGCTATTATCCCGCTTTTTCCATCATGGGGATGGAAACGTCGCGTTTCTCCACCATTTCGCGGGTGACCTCAAAGTCTTTCACTCGCTTCTGACCGGGGAGATGGTACATCAATTCCAGCATTAATTCTTCCAGGATCATGCGCAGGCCGCGGGCTCCCACCTTGCGGTTCATGGCCTCGCGGGCCACGGCGCGGAGCGCGTCTTCGCTGAACTTCAGGCGCACATTTTCGAACTCGAATAGCCGCTGGTACTGCTTGACGATGGCGTTCTTGGGCTTGGTCAGGATTTCGATCAGCGCCGCCTCGTCCAAGTCATCCAGCACGCCCACCACCGGCATGCGGCCCACAAATTCAGGGATGAGCCCGAACTTGATCAGGTCCTGGGGCTGAGCCTGGGCCAGCAGCGCGGTATCCCGCTTCTTGCCGGCGGCCACTTCCTGCTGCTCGCCGTCCTCGCCCGCCTTGAACCCCATGGCCTTCTTGCCCACGCGGCGCGATACGATCTTTTCCAGCCCCACGAAGGCGCCGCCACAGATAAACAGGATGTTGGTGGTGTCTACCGGGGTGAATTCCTGATGAGGATGCTTGCGACCGCCCTGCGGCGGCACGTTGGCGATGGTGCCTTCCAGGATCTTCAGCAGCGCCTGCTGCACGCCTTCGCCGGAAACGTCGCGGGTAATGGACGGGTTCTCGTCCTTGCGCCCGATCTTGTCCACCTCGTCTATGTAGATGATGCCGGTCTGCGTCCGTCCCACGTCGCCGTCGGCGGCCTGCAGCAGCTTGAGGATGATGTTTTCCACATCCTCGCCCACGTAGCCCGCCTCGGTCAGCGTGGTGGCGTCCACGATGGCGAAGGGCACATCCAGCATCTTGGCCAGGGTCTGCGCCAGCAGCGTCTTGCCTGTTCCCGTCGGCCCGATGAGCAGGATGTTGGACTTGGTCAGCTCCACATCGCTGTTGCGCTGCCGGTTCATGTAAATCCGCTTGTAGTGGTTGTAAACCGCCACCGCCAGCTTCTTCTTGGTGGTCTCCTGGCCGATCACGTACTGGTCCAGGAAAGTCTTAACTTCCTGCGGCTTGGGCAGGTGGTTGGGAGCGGCCGCCGCGGCATGAGTTTCGGCGCGGTCGTCTTCCAGAATGGAATTGCACACCGCCACGCACTCATCGCAGATGTAGGCGCGCGGGTAGTCGCTGGGGGAGGAAATCAGTTTGGCGACCGCGTCCTGCGACTTATGGCAGAACGAGCAGCGCAAAATCTCGTCTGAACCCGATCTGGTTTTCACTACTTAGTTCCTCCCCGCCCTCGCCGGTCACAACTTGCGGCCAGTCCGGCAATGCGTTTCAAGCTCCAGCGGCCGCCCTTACCGGGCGCGGCTCGCGGATAGGCGATATTACCTCTATCTGGTGTTGTAGATGATATCGTCTATGATTCCGTACTCTTTCGCCTGCTGCGCGTTCATGATGAAGTCGCGCTCCACGTCTTTCTCCACCTTATCCAGCTTTTGCCCGCTGTGCTTGGCCAGCAACTGGTTGGTAATCTCGCGCATGCGCAGAATCTCGCGCGCATGAATGTCAATATCGGTGGCCTGTCCCGACAGACCCCCCATGGAGGGCTGATGGATCAGGATGCGGGAGTTAGGCAGCGCCATCCGCTTCTTGGCGGTTCCCGCCGAAAGCAGCAGCGCCGCCATGCTGGCTGCTTGTCCCACGCACAGCGTCATCACGTCGTTCTTGATGTACTGCATGGTGTCGTAAATGGCCATACCCGCCGTAATCGAGCCCCCGGGGGAGTTGATGTACAACTGCACGTCCTTCTCCGGATCTTCCTGCGCCAGGAACAGCATCTGTGCGATCACCAGGTTCGCCACATTGTCGTCAATGGGCGTGCCTATAAAGATAATATTGTCTCGCAGCAGGCGGGAATAGATGTCGTAAGCCCGTTCGCCACGTCCCGTTTGTTCAATCACCATTGGTACTAGCATCATCTGTGGGTCTTTCACATTCACCTGCCACACTCCTCCCAACCACGCCTGGTTGAGTTTGGGGGAGAATCGAAAAAAGCCTGCCTATTCAGGCAGACTGATTATAGAGAAAATCGAGGGTCTTTTCGCTGCGGAGTCTATTGCGAATTCTATCGAGGGCGCCATCACGTGTCAATCGAGCGCGCACCGATTCCACCGGCTGCTTGGCCTGACGGGCGATGGCTTCCACCTCTTTCTCCACCTCCTGCTCCTCCACCTGGATGTTCTCCGTGTCGGCGATTTTCTCCAGCAACAATGAGGCCTTCACTTCCTGCAGCGCGGTCTGGCGCTGCCCCGCACGCAGGCGGGCGAAGTCCATCTTCTTCACTTCCTCGGGCCGCATGCCCTGGGCCACCAGGGCGCGCAGGCCGCGGTCCAGCCGCATGTCCACCTGTCGCTCCACCATGGCTTCCGGAACTTCGAACTCGTGCCGCTGCACCAGTTGGTCCAGCAGCTTCTCTTTGCCCTCGCGTTCGGCGCTGCGCCGCTTGTCCTCTTCCAGGTGCTCGCGTATCCGCTTGTTGAGCTCTTCCAGGCTGGCGAATTCTCCCGCCTGCTTAGCGAACTCGTCATTCAGCTCGGGCAAATGCTTCTGCTTGATGCCGTGAACTTTCACCGTGTAGGTGAAAGTCTTACCTGCCAGGCGCTCTTCCGAAAATTCCTGCGGGTAGGTGACATCAAACGTGCGTTCTTCCCCTGCCGGTAGCCCGCGCAGGTTCTCAGTGAATTCGGCCATGGTGTTGGCGCCGCCAATCTCCACCAGCACCTCATCCACATTCACTGGTTTGGAACCTGGTTCCTTGGGCACGCCGTTGAACGAGACCTGGGCAAAGTCCCCGTCGGTCAGCGCCCGCCCCTCCACCGGGGTGTAGCTGGCGTGCTGCTCGCGCAGATTCTTCAGCGCGTCCTCCACTTCCTGCTCAGAGACGCTGGTATCGGGCTTATCCACCCGCAATTCCTTGTAGCCGGTGACCTCGATTTCGGGCAGCACTTCGAAGCTGGCCTTGAAGCGCAGCGGCTCGCCCTCATGGATGTGCAGGTCGGTGATGCGCGGCTGCGATACCGGGTGTAAGCCCTGCTTTTCGGCTTCCTGGCGGAAGTAGCGGGGCACCAGGTTCTCCACAATGTCGGTCTTAATGTCCTCGGCAAAGCGCTGCCGGATCAGGTTGCTGGGCACATGCCCGCGGCGGAACCCAGGCAGGCGCGCCAGCTTCTGATAGCGCTGGATCAGGGTCTCGGTTTCGCGCGCTACCGCCTCAGCGGGTACTTCCACCTGCAGCTCGCGGTTGCAGTTATCTTTTGTCTCAGTCGGGCTCACATAACCTCGGGCAGCGCTACTTCGAATATAAGAGAGGCGCAAGAGCGCGGTCAAACCCGTGGGGGAGGCAGAGCAGCCGTTGGTAACGGTCTTCTACTTAGCACCCTTACGAAGGACGTAGCCCCGGCAGACGCGAGCTCCCATTGTGTGGGGTCGCGCGCTCTGCTGCCTTCAGGTATGCACAACATTGCACAACGTATTCTGGAAGCCGCTGCACTCTTTTTCGTTTGACATTTGCAGCGCCCGGGCACAGCATTTGCCCAGGCAGTTTTACCGAATCTGGTACCCCCCCACCCCTCCGGTGTTGTTTGGGGTAGACATTCTAATCGGCCGAACCGACTTTTCTGCACTACTTCTGCTTGCGGAGGGTCGCTATGCGTTTTCCAACCACATGCGCTGCTGCGCTGTTGTGCCTGGTTCTTCTGCCCACACTGGCCTGGCCCCAGCGTACCAATTCATCCCCGCGTTCGGGAGTTTCAACCAATACGGGGGCACAAACCGCCCCCTGGGCGCCGCTGTCGTCGGACCTGAAATTTCACAAGCTCCCGCCCAAGCCTGGCGAAAGTGTGGAGGACAAGCAGCTGCAAGAAGCAGACAAGGAGAAGGAACTGCTCAAGCAGGATACGGTAACACTTCTCAAGCTTATCGGCCAGATCAAGGACGATCTCGATGATTCCCCGCCGGGAACTGTGGGTTCAGACGACCTGAAAAAGAGCGAGGAGATTGAGAAGCTGGCAAGAAGGTTGCACAAAGCGTTCCAGAGCGAGACCAAGTGAGGCGTGCGAGCAGTGGATGGCCGAGTGGGCTGGGGTTGATGCTGATGGGGTGCCTATTGTTGGTACCCGTGTCGCTTCTGGCCGGCGACAAAAACGATCACCTGGCCGCAAGCCAGCGAATCAGCGCCCTTAATTTCGTCCGAATGGTAAATACGGCGGAGCGGAATTTTCTCCACGCTCATGGGCGTTACGCGACCGTAGCAGAGCTGGTCAAGTCGGAGCAGCAGGAGCAAAGTACCCAGGAATCATCGCAGGACCTAAGCCCGCTGCCAGGCGCAAATCTGCAAGCGGATTCCGAGCCGATTCCTGGATTTCACTTCCGATTCATCATCGCATCAGACGGTTCGGCCTATGAACTGTCGCTCACTGAGCGGGGCGTGCCCTGCGGTTTGACCCTATTCAGCAACGAAAGCGGAGCCCTCTACGAGGGAAAGACGGTGGAATGCGCAGTGGGGAGCGCCTTGCCGGAAAGATGGGCGCCTCCTGATGTGGACGAGGCGGTGCCACCGTCACGCAGCGACCTGCCGTGTCCCTTGCCACAACTGCTTCAGCAGGCAAGCCGCCGGGTAGAGGAGCTTGCTTCGAACTTACAACGGTTCAGCGCGCGCGAGCAGATCGAGCACATGGAGGTGCATAAGAAAGGACACCTGCGCATTGTGACTAAGCACACCTTCAACTATGTGGCCCAGATCAATCAGGAAGCGGGAGCGCCGAGCGTGGAGGAATACCGCAGCGGTACAAGCCCGGAAGTGAGCCCAGAGACGGAGGTATATGACACGGGAAGCGCGGCGTTCGCCTTGATCTTTCATCCGAGCTACATAGGGGATTTTGCGATGACCTGTGAAGGGCTGGCCGAGTCAGGAGCACGGCCCGCCTGGCAAGTGCATTTCACACAGCGTCCCGACCGGCCCAATCAGTTCCACGTGCTGCATGTGGAGAACAAATATTTCCCCCTGGGCCTTAAGGGCCGGGCGTGGATTGCCGCCGATACCTATGAAGTGCTGCGCCTGGAAACCGATCTTCTGGAACCGATGAAGAAGGTCCATCTGGAAAGGGAACACCTGGCCATTGAATATGGACCGGTAGACTTCCGAAAAGGAACCGTGCGCCTCTGGTTACCCCGACTCACTGACTTGTACATTGAATATCACGGCCATCATTACCAGCGCAGGCACAAGTTCAGCGATTTCCAGTTGTTCTGGGTGGAAACCGCCCAGGCAGTGAAGGGCCCCCAGGCCCCGGATACCAACTCACCGAAACACTAAGGGAGCTTTGCAATAGGCCGGCTGTCGCGAAAGCGTCCCGCGCCGGCACCCCCCCAGCCTCTGCCCCGGTCTGGTGGCGCGTGCGCCCGCGATCCGCTACGAAGCCGCCTGCCCTTGTTCTTCTTCCTGCCGCTCCGGCCGCAGCAGAGGGAAAAGGATCACGTCGCGGATGGAAGGCGAACCGGTCAGCAGCATGGCCACGCGGTCAATGCCTACGCCACAGCCCCCGGTAGGCGGAAGGCCGAATGACAACGCCCGAATATAATCTTCATCCATCTGGTGCGCCTCTTCGTCGCCGCGCTCGCGTTCCGCCAGTTGCTGCTCGAAGCGCCGCCTCTGCTCCTCCGGGTCATTCAGCTCACTGAAGCCGTTGGCAATCTCCATCCCTCCGGCGTAAATCTCGAAGCGCTCCACCCACTCCGGCTCATCGGGTTTGTTCTTGGATAAAGGCGACACCGCCACCGGAAACTCGTAAATGCTGGTGGGCTGCACCAGTTGCTCCTCCGCCACCGCCTCGAACAGGCCGGCGATGGTTCGGCCCACCGGCGCGCTGGGATCGTAGGGCATGTGCGGGTGCACGGCATTGAAGCGCTGCACCAGCGCCGTTACCTGCTCGCCGGATGCGAAATCGCTCGTCTGCGGTTTGGCGCCGGCGGCCTCCGGCCAGAATTTGATGATGGCCTCGCGCATGGTGAGCCGCTGCCAGCGGCTGCGGTCGAAATCAATCTCCTGCCCTCCCCACATGACCTTGGTTCCCCCGGTCACCTCGCGCGCCGCCTGCTCCAGCAGTTGCTCGGTCACTTCCAGAATGCCGCGAAAATCGGTGTAGGCCTGGTAGAACTCCAGCATGGTGAACTCAGGATTGTGCTGGGTGGAGATGCCCTCGTTGCGGAAGTTGCGATTGATTTCGAATACCCGGTCCAGCCCGCCCACCGTCAGCCGCTTCAGGTAGAGC
>DASVBI010000101.1:0-3629 GCA_036375915.1 Terriglobales bacterium
GCTGCTTTCGCCTTGGTTCGTGCGGCAGTTTCCCAATCGCATTCTCAATATTCACCCTTCCCTGCTGCCGGCGTTTCCCGGGCTGGAGGCGCAGAAGCAGGCGCTGGAGTACGGGGCCAAGGTGAGCGGCTGCACAGTGCACTTTGTGGATGAGCAACTGGACCACGGAGCCATCATCCTGCAGAAGGCGGTGCCGGTGCTGGACGAGGACGACGAGCACGCGCTGGCGGCGCGTATTCTGGAACAGGAACACATCGCCTACACCGAAGCCATCAACACGGTGCTGGGAGGGGAGTACGAAGTGGCGGGGCGGCGGCTGGTGCGAAAAACCGCGATCAGCGCCAAACCGTAGGGGCAGGTTTCAAGTTTCCAAAGCTTACTGTCGGCCTCTGCGACCTCTGCGTTAGGATTTTTTCATTCAAATGGATGAGGCGGGCTTCCATCGCGGGCTGGACCTGTTCAATAAGGGCAAATTTTTTGACGCGCATGAAGTTCTGGAAGACGTGTGGCGGGCGGGCCCGCCGGAGGAGAAAAAATTTCTGCAGGGCCTGATTCAGGTGGCGGTGGGGCTGCACCACCACTCGCGCGGCAACCGGGCGGGAGCGCGGTCGCTGCTGGCGCGGGCAAATCGCAACTTGAGCGCGTATCCGGCGCGCCATGGCGGCATTGAGCTGGCGCAATTGCGCGCCCAGGTGGAACGGTGGGTGGGCGCCCTGGAAGAGGGACAAACCACGCCTGCGCCGCCACGCATTGAAACTCACCGGAGCTGAAGGCACACCCAGGACTTCCGTCCTGGGCCTTACTATCTCGCCCCTTCCGGGGCTGACGGACGGCTACTCCTGAGCCGCTCTCAAAAACCAGCGTTCCTTCGGCGCGGCTAGTGAGCGCAGGAAGGGCAGATTTCATGGCGGAAAAGCAGGTCCTTCGCTGCGCTCAGGATGACAATCGTGAGAAGTGGGGATGACAATCGTAAGAAGTGGGGGATGACAATCGTGAAAAGTGGCGCACGTGGCCAAACGCTGAGAAGTGGCACATGTGGCCAAACGAGAAACGGCGCATGGGGGCAAACACCAGGACGGGCGTCAAGGATTGGGTTTAATGGGACGCATGAGAAAGGAAAATTCTCCGGCGTGGTAGATCACCTTGCCGGGAGAGTCCGGAGTCGCGGGGACCTTGCCGGCGCGGACCTGCTCGAAGGCGGCGACCAGGCGGGGAAGGACGGAAGGCGACGCCACGGGGATGTTGTGGGCGCCGAGGACCACTTTCACTTGCGGCGCCAGCGCGGCCAAACGCCGGATGGAAACGTCGTAGGCGCGCAGATCGGTTTCGGGGCGGTAGAGCCAGATGGCGGCCGGATAGTAGGTGTCGCCGGTGAAAAGCAGGCCGTGGGCGCGATCGAAAAGCGAAATGGCGTCGGGAGTGTGACCGGGAGTGGCTATGACTTGCAGGGCGCGGCCGCCCAGCGCGATGCGCTCGCCGTCATGGATATAGGCAGTAATCTTCCAGGGCCGGGTCACGTAAGTTTTGGGATCAAAACCCTTCGGCAGCGAGCCGCAAATCTGGCCGGGCGCAATTTCCGCCTGGGCGTCCTCGCGGGAGCCAAGTGCGTCGCGGCGGGTGAAGCCGGTATTCATTCCATAGATAGTCTGGAACTCCCAGTTGTCGCCGACATGGTCGTCGTGGGTGTGGGAATTCACGACCACGATGGGCAGATGAGTGAGCTGATCCGTGACTTTCTTCAGGTCGCTGATGCCCATGCCGGTATCGAATAACACAGCACGCCGGCTACCGACGATGAGATAGCTGATGGTTTCCTCGGCCTGGTGAGGCTCATAAATCGCAAAGACTCCGGGCGCGACCCGGTAAACCTCAAACCAGGGGTCGGGAACGGGCACGCGGGCCAGAGTCTTATATTCGGGGCGCGGAAGGGCGCGGCACCAGTTGGGAATGTCGGCCGCCGAGGCAGAGAGGGCGAGAAGAAGAAAAAGCATGAGAGGGAGCAGGCGACGGTCCATGCGTGCGAAATTATAGCGAGATTGAGGAAGTGTGTAATCGGGTAATTGAGTAATTTGTAATTGACAACCCGGCGAAGCGCTCGAAGGGGTTAAAATTGCAAATTACAAATTGCCAAATTACAAATCTAAATTTACTCAATTACCCGATTGCACAATTCCATCATGCCTTCCTTCGAAGAAATCACCGAACTGGAGCGCCGCTACCTGATTTCCGTCTACAACCGCTATCCCCTGGCCATCGCCCGCGGCAAAGGCGTTTTTGTCTATGACCTGGAAGGCCGGCGCTACCTGGACTTCATCACCGGGATCGGGGTGAACGCGCTGGGCCATGCCCACCCGCGCATGGTGAAGGTAATCCGCGAGCAGGCGGCGCGCGCCATCCACATCTCGAACCTCTATTACAACGAATACCAGGGGGCGCTGGCCAAGAAGCTGTGCGAGCTTTCCGGCCTGCAGCGGGTATTCTTCTCCAACAGCGGCACGGAGGCGATTGAAGGGGCGCTCAAGCTGGCGCGGGCCGCGGGCCACCAGCGCGGCGGAGAAGCCAAAAGCAAGGTAGTGGCGGTGGAAGGCTCGTTCCACGGGCGCACGTTTGGCGCGCTTTCGGTGACCGGGCAGCAGAAATACCGCGACCTCTTCCAGCCCCTGCTGGCGGGCGTAAGCTTTGTGGCGCTGAACGACGTGGCGGCACTGCGGCAGGCAATGGACGATGCGACCTGCGCACTGGTGCTGGAGCCCATTCAGGGAGAGGGCGGCATCCGCGACTGCTCGCCGGAGTTTCTGGGCGAGGCGCGGGCGGCCGCCGACCGCCATCACGCGACCCTCATCTTCGACGAAATCCAGTGCGGCCTGGGGCGAACCGGAAAAATGTTCGCTTTTCAGGAATCAGGAGTGACGCCCGACATCGTAGTGGTGGCCAAGCCGATTGCCGGCGGCATTCCCCTGGGCGCGTTCATCGCCCGCGAGGAACTGGCGGCGGCGCTGCCTTCCGGGCAGCATGGCACCACCTTCGGAGGCGGACCGCTGGCCTGCCGGGTAGCTCTGGAATATTTCGCCGTGGTGGAAGAGGAAAACCTGCTGCAGAATGCCGCCCGGGTGGGTGAGTATTTCAACCAGCAGCTCAAGTCGGTAGCGGAAAAATCGTCGCTGGTCCGCGAGGTGCGCGGCCGCGGCCTGATGCAGGCCATGGAACTGACCATCCCGGCGCGTCCGCTGGTGGAGCAGGCGCTGGGCGAAGGCGTGCTCTTCAACAGCACCCACGATACGGTGCTGCGCTTCCTCCCCTCGTTCCTGATCCAGGAAAAGCACGTGGACCGCGGCATTCGCGTGTTGCGCAAGCTGCTGCGGGAGGCCAAGAAGGCGGCGCAATCGGCGGCGGCGCAGTGAAGCAGCCAGCCATCAGCATTCAGCATTCAGCGATCAGCCCTTGAGCATCTCGAACATGTCCAGCGCCACACCGCCGACCTGCGCCGCCGCTAACGCCGGCATTCACGAGCACTGGACGGAGGTGGACGGCCACCGCATGCGCTTTCTGCATGGCGGCAAGGGCCCGCCGCTGCTGCTGATTCACGGGCTGCTGGGCTACTCCTTCTCCTGGCGGCTCAATCTGCCGGT
>DASVBI010000193.1:0-4803 GCA_036375915.1 Terriglobales bacterium
CTGCGGGTCGCGCTGCAGCGGTCCAACCCCGAACTTGCCTACGGCAACTCCACCCATGGCATAGTTGCCGATGGCTAGACCACCGATAGCGGCATAGCCGATGGCCAGCCCACCCGCGGCGATCCACCCTACGGCAAGTCCGGCCAAGGCCAGAATGCCGACGGCGCCGCCGCCGAAGGCGGCTACGCCCAATGCCAGTCCGCCCAGCGCCACGACGCCGCGCGCCAAACCACCCACGGCGATCACGCCTGTGGCGATATCGCCAAACGCAATGATTCCGCGAGCATGTCCCCGCATTTCATTCTTGGCGACATCGGGACCAACGGCGACCGACACCAGCGGGTAATCCAGGATGGTAGCGGAAGATTGCCAGCGCATGGACCGCCTCCCCCTGCGAACAGTATCCTGCTGCTCTGCTTCAGACACCAATTAGCAACCCAGGCGCCTCCATCCTGCTTCTCACTAGGCGGAGAAATCCTGTGGCTACTCGTTCCCCGCAACCTTCCATCCCTCCAGAACCGTCGGAGCCGGCCAAATGCCTGCTTTGCGTGGATGACCACCCCGAAGTGCTCTCCATCATGGGGGAGTTCCTGCGCGTCTTTGGCTATTCGGTGTTGACTGCACCCAGTGGACAGCGCGGGCTGCAACTGCTGCACCGCAACCCGGTGGACGCGGTCATCCTGGATTACGAAATGCCCAAAATGGACGGAGCCGAACTGGCGCTCCGCATCAAGAGCGGCTGGCCCGAGCTGCCGGTGCTGATGTTTACCGGTTATCCCGCCGACGTTCCGGAGGAAGTTCGGAGGTCGGTGAACGCATTTGTGGTGAAGGGAGAGCCCGCGGACAAATTGTTGCAGACATTACGCAACCTGCTTCCTGCCGACGGCGGCGGCGTGCCCCGGAAGCTGGCCGGCGAAGTAGACGGCAGTCGCAGCCGGCGCAAAAGCCGCAGCGTCGCCGCAGCCTCCCGTCGCAAAGTCCGGCGCTCCGCCTAGCTTCGCATTCCAATCAGCGCCAAAGAGACGTTGCGAGCAACGTCTCTCAGAGCATCGCCGAGTGTGGGCTGAAGGGTTGCACTTGACAGCCACCGCCACCGGGCACCACACTTCCTGCTCTTACCGAAATGCGCAAACTTGGACTTCTGCTCAGCCTTGCCACGCTGGTCGGCGGGTGTGCCTTGTGTGGCGCCGCCGCAGACCAGAGCCATTTCCCCAGCAATGAAGAGATGCGGCACTTTCGCGCCATGAACGCCCCGCGCCTCTCGCCCGATGGCCGGCGCGTTCTGGTGGAAATTGCCGACAGCACCGCCGACGGCGGCCGCTCTCATCTTTGGCTGGTGGAGCTTTCCGGCAGTTCCGCCCGGCAGCTCACCTTTTCCCCTGCCGGCAAAAAGGATGCAAAGGACCAGGGTGAGACTTCCGGCCGGTGGATGCCCAATGGCGACATCCTGTTTCTCGCGCACCGCGGCGAACAGACGCAGCTTTTTCGCTTGCCTATGCAGGGCGGCGAAGCCGTTGCCTTTGATTTGAAAGTAATGCCGCCAGTGGACGAGTCGAAAGCGGCGGATGCCGTGCCCCCGCCGGCAACCGGGAAGGACCAGGCGCCGGCAAAGCCGGCCGAGCCCTTGCCCATGGACGTATCCGGTTTCCAGATCGCGCCCGACGGCAGGACGGTCGCGGTTTGGGCCAAGGACCCGGAGACGGCGGGTGAAAAAAAGCAACACGATGAGAAGGCTGATGCCGTCTGGGTCAATCATGATCAGCATCTCACTCGTCTCTACCTGCTCGATGCGGCAACCTCCAAGCTGACCTCCGTGCCGGTGCCGGGCAACGTGGAACGTGCCGCCTGGAGCGAGCAATCGGATCGCCTGGTAGCCGAGGCTGAGGAGCCCAATGGAGCCAGCGATCTGGGACCCGCGGGCAGCATCTGGCTGGTGACCCTCACCGATGCGCAACATCCCAGCAGGCTCAACTCGATTCCCCCGACCGCCAGCGGACTGGTCTGGTCACCCGACTCCAGCTATCTCTACTTTCTGGCGCAAGCACAGCAGGAGGCGCCGCCCGGCTACGAAGACCTTTATCAGTTCACCCTGGCCGGCAGCGCCATGCGCAACCTCAGCAACGGCTTGCAGGGGACAGTGGGATATGAAAATCCCATGGTCGCTGCCGATGGCGCGGTGGTGCTTTCAGTCCATATTCATGAGCAGGCCGCGGCGGGCCGCTTCGCCTCCGGAAAATCTCCCGAGCTCTTGCATTTTGATCTGCCGGAAGTGCGCGGCCTGAATACCAACTTGCGCCGCAGCGGATGGGTTTACCTGGCCAGCAGCAGCACCCAGCCGGAGACGCTTTACTACACGGACAAGCTGGGTACGGCGGGAAGGGCGCTGCCTGCGCCGGCAATCACGCCGCCTCAAATGCAGGCGGTGGCTACGCAACTCGTGCGTTGGAGCAGCGATGGCCGCGTCATTGAGGGCCTGCTTTCTCTGCCCCCGCAGGCGGCGCAGGGGAGGGTGCCGCTGGTGGTGGACGTGCACGGCGGGCCGCTGGGCGCGTGGTCCGACGGCTACAACCAGTTCACCAATTTCCTGGTAGGACAGGGCTGGGCGGTCTTGCGGGCGAATCCGCGCGGCAGCTCGGGACGAGGCGCGGCCTTCGCCGCCGCCAACAAGAATGACCTGGGCGGCGGAGACTACCGCGACATCATGGCGGGCGTTGACGCAGTTCTCAAACAGTTTCCCATTGACCCCGGTCGCCTGGCTTTGATCGGCTACAGCTACGGTGGCGAGATGGCGGGCTTTGTCGAAGGCAAAACCAATCGCTTCAAGGCCATTGTCAGTGGCGCCCCGGTAATTGACCAGTTCAGCGAGTACGGCACCGAAGGCGATTCCTGGTACGACCGCTGGTATTTCGGCAAGCCCTGGGAGCACATGGCGGACGCCTGGCGGCAGAGCCCGCTCTCCGGCGCCACCCACGCCAGCACGCCTTTCCTGCTGCTGCAGGGCGAAGGCGATACCACCGACCCGCTGGGACAGTCGCAGGAAATGTACCGCGCCCTGCGGCAGATGGGGGTGCCAGTAGAGATGGTGCAGTACCCGCGCGACAATCACGGGCCGCTGGCTATCGGCCTGCTGGGCCGGCCGAGTATGGAACCGTGGCACGGTTTCGACGCCCGCCAGCGCATGGTGCGGTTTTTGGAAAAGGCACTGCAGAAAACACCGGCCGCCGGACCAGGGCATTCGCCGTCGCAAAAATAAGCGCGGGCGCTGAAATGGGCAATCAGTGAGAAGCGCTTTCCCGCTTTGCCTCGGGAGTGGGTTGAGATACGGGCGCGTGCAAGGGCTCTTTGCTCCCGCGCCTGCCACCAGTGACCAGGCTGATCAATCCCCAGAGGAACAGGATCACGGCGAGGAGCAGGCCTCCGAGCCCCGCCATGGCTCTCCAGCCCGTGGCGCTTCCCGACAGTTGCACCACACTTGCGCTGATGGGCCAGACCGTGACCGACAAGTTTCCATGCCAGCCGGCAACCAGCAGGCCGAGGCCAAGGAAGAATGCCAGCAGGGCGCATCTGAGAAGGATTTTTGACTTCATGGCTCAGGGCGCAAGCATAGCGCAAAAGAACCAGCAGGCATATGAAAAGCCGGACCTGACATGTCATCAGGTCCGGCTCCAAGTTTTATCTGCCCGACAGACCTTGTGGGGTGCCTATGCCCGGTGTTGCTTCGCTCTACGGATTGAAGGCGCCGAAGGTGTAACCCACGGAGGCGCCGTAGCGGATGGTGTGATTGGTATCAAATTCCACGTTATTGCGAATCAGGTAGGCTCGCACCTCCGGACGCACAAACATGTGCCCCCATACGTAAAGTTTCAGGCCTCCTCCCACCACGCCCATCAGATGGTTGCTGCTGGTGTAGTTGGTGCAACCGGTGAAGCCGCAGATGGAGTAGGGCTGGTAGAAGCGCAGACTCTCCGCCCCGAATCCGGCCAGCAATTCGGGTGCGACTCTGCCGAACTTGGGAGCGTAAACAGCGTCTATGTCGTAGAAGATGGGGCGGTAGGGAGCGATTCCGGCATAGGTAGCCTGACTCCCGCGCCAGGCGACTTCAGCTCCCAAGCCAAAATTCTTGTGGAAGAGAAAATCACCGCTGAAGACGGGGTACACCCCCCCGCCTTGGGAAACGGAAATGCCAGCCGCATTGGCGCCGGTGCTGGAAGGCGCCGACAGGCCGCCTAATCCAAAGGCTACGTCAAACTGCTGCCCATAAGCAGTGCTCACCATCAGGAACAGGCCAAAGAATATGGCAACTACGCTCAACTTTCTCAAGTGAACCCTCCGATTAATTGGCGCTATTTCGCCGCCATGTGACGCCCGCGCCCTTGTGCATTGCTATGATGTCGTCCAGGCGCTTACAGATGCTTAAAGATTTGTAGAAGTAATTGAAAATAAGGAAGTTGATGGACCGCTTGCGCGCATTCAAGGCGCCCGAACCAGTTGTCATCTCAGCTGCCAGCACAGGAATGCAAAACACAATATAAACACCGGCGCCGGAAATTTGTTGCTCGGCCTCGTTCACGGCGGCCTCCACGGCCCTGTGCTGAGCGCTGCCTGCTGTAGTTCTTGGTCAGCACCTCCTCAATGAAACCTTTGATAACGCGCTGTTCGCCAAGCCTATGGATGCTTTTTTGGTCGGCCGGTGGGCAGTGGCACTGGCTCTCCACTAAGGCCTTGACGATGGAACCCTCAGCCCCTGACCTCAGCCTAGAACGCGTACTTTACCGATAGCGTAGTCCGATTGTCATGGAAGTA
>DASVBI010000499.1:0-3522 GCA_036375915.1 Terriglobales bacterium
TCCATTACTACCGTTGGCGACTCCATTCCGGCGCTGCCCACTCCCGATCCGCCGCCCAGCCCAGCCCCGGCTGTTGCCGCCGTGCAATCCAATGATGTGGTTGAAGCTGCCGAACTGCGGGCCCGCGCTCAGTTACTGAAGGCGAAGGGTGAGCACCGCGCTCTGTGGCCCTCTATTGACTTTGCCGCACAATATGGGTTGATCAGCTCGGCGCTGACCAATTTCGAGCAGTTTTTCCGTATCAACACCTTTCAGAACCAGAACGTTACGTTCGGGCTGGTTATTCGCTTACCGTTTTTGAATTTTTCCCAGAAAGCAGCCGCACGGGCTGCCGACGCTGACGCCATTCGAGCCGGCAAAGACGCGCAGGCGACCAAGGACGAGGTCTCCATGGAGACCCTGCGCCTGCAGCGGGCGGTGGAACAGGCCGCAGCCGCCCGCGACGTGGCCGATCTGCAGAACCAGCTGGCGCAGTCCGGGCTTACCACCGCGCAAACCCGCATGCAGTCTGCGGTCGCTACCCTAAACGAATTGCAAAATGCCCAATTCCAGTCCGACCTGCGCTCGGCGGAGCTCATGGATGCCCAGTTCGACCTGGAGCGAACTCAACTGCAGCTTTTGCGCGCCACCGGCGGCCTGGAAAAATGGGCCTTCAGACGTCCCTGAGCGGCTGCGGCCAACTTTCAGATTCGCCAGCTATTCTCAATTGCGCCAATCATTTACGGGCACCGGTATCGCTATCGCTTTTCTGTACCGCTTTTCCACCCCTCAATGCATCAAATACACAATTCAACGTAAAGAAATTGGTCGCCCCTCGCGCAGCAGGTAGGCTTTCTTTTTTTATAATTGGCGTAATTTGTGCTTACGGCGAAGTCCGGGTGCTTTGTGGGGGCCTGAACGGCCGCAAACGCAGGAACTGTAACCGAAGATGTACTTTCCAGTAACCTAGGAGTGGGTGTTAACATACCTTATTCAGCCAATATGCCTCTTAAAACACTGTTCTTGAATCCGCCCTCCTTTGAAAATTTTGATGGAGGCGCCGGATCCCGCTGGCCAGCAACTCGCGAAATCGAATCCTATTGGTATCCCGTATGGTTGGCTTATCCGGCGGGCATGCTGGAGGGTTCCCGACTGCTGGACGCACCGCCTCATCATGTCTCCGCCGAGGAGACCATCAACATCGCCAAGGAATATGAGTTCCTGGTCCTGTTCACCAGCACTCCCGGGTTCCCGGGCGATATCAAGCTGGTGGAGGCGATCAAGCAGGCCAATCCCCACATCAAAATCTGTTTTGTCGGGCCCCATGTTTCGGTGCTGCCGGAGCGCTCGCTGCGTGACTGTGGGGCTATTGATTTCGTGGCCCGCAAGGAATTCGATTACGCGGTGGTAGAGTTCGCCCAAGGCAAACCGCTGCAGGATATTCTGGGCATCTCCTATCGCAAAAACGGCTCGGTGGTGCACAATCCCGACCGGCCGAATATCACCGACCTGGACGCGCTGCCCGACGTCACCGACGTTTACAAACGCGACCTCGATCCGCGCCGTTATAACGTTCCCTTCCTGCTGCACCCGTTTGTGTCGCTTTACACCACCCGCGGCTGCCCGGCGCAGTGTACCTTCTGCTTGTGGCCGCAAACCTTGAGCGGCCATCCCTGGCGCAAGCGCTCCACCGACCGGGTGGCGGCGGAAATGGCTAAGGCCAAGCAATACTGGCCCTGGGTCAAGGAATTTTTCTTCGACGACGATACCTTCAACCTGCAGAAGGCGCGCACCATTGAGCTTTGCCAGAAACTAAAGCCGCTGGGCCTGACCTGGTCCTGCACCTCTCGCGTCACCACCGATTACGAAACCCTCAAGGCCATGCGCGAGGCCGGCTGCCGCCTGCTGATTGTGGGCTATGAATCCGGCGACGCCCAAATCCTGAAGAACATTAAGAAGGGCGCCACGGTGGAGCGTGCCCGCCAGTTCACCAAGGATTGCCACAAGCTGGGGCTGGTGGTTCATGGCGACTTCATCATGGGGCTGCCCGGCGAGACCCGCGAAACGGTGCGCAACACCATCAATTTCGCCAAAGAGCTGGATGTGGAAACCATCCAGGTTTCGGTGGCCCACGCTTATCCCGGCACCGAGCTTTTTGACTACGCGGTGAAAAACGGCTTCATGTCGAACCGGCAGATGGTGGATGAAGGCGGCCACCAACTGGCGCACATCGAATACCCGGGGCTCTCCAGCGAAGAGATTCTGACTTCGGTCCACCGTTTCTACGACGAATATTATTTCCGGCCACGCGCCGTCTTCCGCATTGTCAAAAAGGCGGTGTTCAGCTCTTCCGAGCGCAAGCGGCTTTACAAAGAGGCCAGAACATTCCTCAAGCTGCGTTCCCAGCGCCAGCGCTGGGTGCAGGAGCAGCGCGCCAAGCCCGGACCGGTCTCGCCCACGCCTGGCGAGTCGCAACCGGAGGAGACAGAAGCTGTGGAACCGGCCAACGCCTAGGATCGCGCGTGAACCTGCGTAAGTACCTGGTGCTGCTGGGAGTGGTGATTTTCGGCGCCTCCGGTGATGCCCTTCTCTCCCGCGGCATGCGGCAACTGGGAGAGATTCCCTTAGACCACTGGCAGAAGCTCATTTTCGCCGTGGTCCATCCCTGGGTGGCGCTGGGCGTACTGCTGCTGCTCGCTTTCTTCGCTTCCTACATGACCGCGCTCTCCTGGGCGGACCTGACCTACGTCTTGCCCGCCACCTCCATCGGCTACGTGCTGCTGGCCTTTATCGCCAAATTTGTGCTGCATGAAAACGTGACCGCCACCCGCTGGCTCGGCATTGCGCTCATCGCCGCCGGAGTCGGCTTCGTGGCCCAGGGACCGGCTCTTACCCACCATCCGCACCGCGAAGAGGCGCCGGAAGCGGAAGCTTTGTCGCGGGGTAAGGCTTGAGAAGCGAGACGAATTCGTGAGAGATCTCTACGCCTGGCTTTCCATTGCCGCCATCGTGCTCGCTTCCACCACCGGCGACGTGCTGCTTTCCCACGCCATGAAACAGATTGGCGACTTGGGCGAATTGCGGCGGCGCCGGGGATTGGCGCACGTACTTGCCCGCGTGGTGACCACGCCCAATTTCCTCTTCGGCCTGCTGGCCATGACTTTTGCCTTCTACAGCCTGCTCATGGCCCTGTCCTGGCAGGACGTCAGCCTGGTCGCCCCCGCTTCCGCTTCCCTCACCTTCATCGCCAACGCCGTCGCCGCGCGCATCTTCCTGCATGAGCGCGTGGACCACCGGCGCTGGATAGCCGCCCTGCTGGTGGCCGGCGGCGTGGCCCTGGTGGCGATCTAAAAAAACCGGCTGCCTCGGGGCTGAACGTCCATCTGTATGCCCATGTATGACCTGATCATTCTCGGCGGAGGGCCGGCGGGCACGGCGGCAGCCATCACCGCCGCCGACAACGGCGCCCGCGTCCTCATTCTGGAACAAGGCCGCTTTCCCCGCCACAAGGTCTGCGGCGAATTCATTTCTGCCGAATCTCTT
>DASVBI010000310.1:0-3726 GCA_036375915.1 Terriglobales bacterium
CTCGTACGTGAGCGCCACCCCGCCTGCAAGGTCCTGCTGATTTCCGGTCAAGCCTCCACCACGAACCTGCTCGAAGAAGCGCGGAGGCGGGGATACGATTTCGAACTATTAGCTAAGCCCATCCATCCAACCGATCTGCTAGCAAGGCTGGCGACGCTGGAATTCAACCCTGCCCTGAGCCGCCAAGCAGGGCACATTCCCGCGGCTGCGTTCTAGACCTCTTCGCTGCCCCGCAGCTTAGCAATTACGCTCAAGTCCTCCAGCGTGGTGACATCGCCTTTGACTTCGCCGCTGGAAGCCAGTTCGCGCAGCAGGCGGCGCATTATTTTTCCGCTGCGCGTCTTGGGCAGTACGTCGCTGAAGCGGATGTCATCTGGTTTGGCCAGCGCTCCAATTTCTTTCGCCACCCACTTGCGCAGTTCCTCTTTTAATTCGGCGGAAGGCTGGTTGCCATGTTCCAGCGTCACAAACGCGGCGATGGCCTGGCCTTTGACGTCGTCGGGACGGCCCACCACCGCCGCTTCCGCCACCTTGGGGTGCGCCACCAGCGCCGACTCCACCTCCATGGTGCTCAGGCGGTGCCCGGCCACGTTGATCACGTCGTCCACCCGGCCCATCACCCAGAAGTAGCCGTCTTTATCCTTGCGGGCGCCGTCGCCGGTGAAATAAATGTTGGGAATTTCCGACCAGTACTGGCGCACGTAGCGGTCGGGGTCGCCATAGATAGTGCGCAGCATGGCCGGCCACGGCTTTTTGATCACCAGGTAGCCGCCCGAACCCTCGGGCACGGGCTGGCCGTCGCGCGTCACCACGTCAACGATCACGCCCGGGAAGGGCCGCGTGGCCGAGCCCGGTTTGGCCGCAATGGCGCCCGGCAACGGCGTAATCATGATCATGCCGGTTTCAGTTTGCCACCAGGTATCCACGATGGGACAACGGTTGTGGCCGATGACGTCGCGGTACCACATCCAGGCTTCCGGGTTGATGGGCTCGCCCACCGTGCCCAGCAGGCGCAGGCTGTCAAGTTTGTGTTTGCGCGGCCACTGCTCACCCCACTTGATGAAGGTGCGAATCGCGGTGGGCGCGGTATAGAACACGCTGACCTGGTGCCGGTCAATGATGCGCCAAAAGCGGTCGGGCTCGGGATGGTTGGGCGCGCCCTCGTACATCAGGCTGGTAGCGCCGTTCTGCAGCGGTCCGTAGATGATGTAGCTGTGGCCGGTGACCCAGCCGATGTCGGCGGTGCACCAGTAGGTGTCTTCCTCCTTCACGTCAAACACCCATTTGGTGGTGATGTAGGTACCCACAGAGTAGCCGCCGGTGGTGTGCACCACGCCCTTAGGTTTGCCGGTAGTGCCGGAGGTGTAGAGGATGTAGAGCGGGTGCTCGGCATCCAGCGGCTCGGCGGGACAGGGATTGCCATTCTCCGCTGCCATCAACTCGTGCCACCAGTGGTCACGGCCAGGCTCCATGTGGGTATGGTGGCCGGTGCGCTTGTAGACGATCACATGCTTGACTGAGGGGCACGCAGGCAAGGCCTCGTCCACGGCTTTCTTCAGGTGGACCTCGGAGCCGCGGCGGTAGGCGCCGTCCTGGGTAATGACGGCGACCGCCTGGGCATCGGTGATGCGGTCCACCAGCGCGTTGGCGGAGAAGCCGCCAAACACCACCGAGTGCACCGCGCCAATTCGGGCGCAGGCCAGCATGGCAATGGGCAGCTCCGGCACCATGCCCATGTAGATGGCTACGCGGTCGCCCTTGGCGACGCCCAGCGACTTGAGCACGTTGGCGAACTTCTGCACCTCCACGTGCAGCTGCTGGTAGGTCAGGGTGCGCAGGTCCCCCGGCTCGCCCTCCCAGATGATGGCGGCCTTGTTCTTGCGCCAAGTCTGGACGTGGCGATCCACGCAGTTATAGCAAAGGTTGAGCTGACCGCCGACAAACCATTTAGCCCAGGGCGCTTTCCACTCCAGCACTTTATCCCAAGGCTTGAACCAGTGCAGCTCGCGAGCGATGTTGCCCCAGAACGCCTCCGGGTCTCGCTCCGCTTCCGCGTACAGGCGCTCATAGTCCTGCACGCTCTTGACGTGCGCCTGCCTGCTGAACTCCGCCGGGGGCGGAAAACTGCGGCTCTCCTGCAAGACAGAATCAATACTGGTGGACTGATGCTGGGGCGCGGTGTCCTGGGCCATGGGTCTCCTTTTAGCAATTAGCCATTAGCGCTTGGCAGTTAGCCAGCTATCTGTTGCGGCAGTCCTGAGGAGCGCGCTGAGGACTGGTACCGGAGCCTCACTTCCCGGCCTCGAACAGCGCTTCCACCCGGTAGCCGCCCTCCGCCGCGGCGCGCAGGCGGGCTTCGATCTGCTGTTCCAAGGCACGAACTTTCTGGGGGTCGGGTTTCAGCTCCTTGGCCAGCGTCATGAGCGCGGGCAGCGCCATCCACCACAATAGATGCTCGTAGGGTTCCTTTACGAAATAGCGCACGCTGTCCCACTCATGAACCCCGATGACCCAGGCGACATCGGGATCGTGCAACCAGCTGTACAGGCCGCGCCCCGGCACAAGCTCCGCGCCCGGAGCCCAGCCGGCGTGGGCGAACGCCGCACGGATGCGCGCCACCGCCCGCCAGCGCTCTTCGTCTTTCAGGCCCAGCCTGGCTAAGGCGTCGGCTATGGCTTCGCGCAGGTGCATGGAATCGAATAACTGCGCCGCAACCGGTTCTGGTTCCAGCGGATCAGACAAGCGGCCGAGCCCGCGCACGGCGCACCAGGCCAATACCGCGCCCCAGACGGGCAGAACCGCTTGGGGATCGGCGCCCGCCGTCGGCAACACGAAGCGCGCCTGTTCCGGCCAGGGCTGGGAGAAGTAGTGTTCCAGGTCTGGAATGCGCAGGGCCGCTTCCAGATGCTCGCAGAGTTCACCGACAACTTCGTCCATTTTTCCCTGCCACTCGCGCGCCGGATCCAGGCCAACCGCTTCCCCGCTGGCGCTGGAGGCAAAGCGCCGCGCCTCTTCCAGGAAGCGGCGTGCGTGGCGGCACGTATCCTGCACCAGCTCTGCCGCCGGGCGCCTGATTTCGCCAGGCTCGGCGGGGGCGGCGAATTCCGCGAACTCCCGCGCCAGCGCGGGGTCGAGCAGAGCCCGAATCGCGTCGTGCACCGGCTGCAGCTCCAACTGCCGCAGCGCGTCATCCAGGCTGGAGACGCCGTGGCCGGCGAGCAGGTCGCACAAGGCGCCCCAGGGACGGCCGTCGCGATCGCAAATGTCGCGCCAGTCCAAAAACACCTGGCACTGGTAGGCGTGCAGCTCCAGGTGCATGCCCCGTTCCGCCAGATCCCGCGCCCGCTGCAGATATTCCTGCCCAGTAAAGCTGTCGCGGTAGGCGACGAACATAGATTCGTCGCTGGAGAGCCCGAACGACTCGCCCAGAGTGCGCCGACGAAGGCGCTTGCCGCCCCCGGGAAGCTTTTCGGCTTTGCCGGCTGATACGCGCACCCACCCGCGCGTGCTGGCATAGCGATTGTGGAACACCACCAGAGCTCGATGCTCGCCCAGACGGTTGGAGTACGCGTAAACGTCTTCGTTCACCCAGCCCTCGTCGGTGTAGAAATCGTAGAGCAGGAAGTCACGCACTTCGGCGAACAGCGGGCGGCGATGCAGCAGCGGGGAAATTTCCCGTTCGTGCCGGGCCACCAGCCAGGGATCGGCCTTCTCCTCGTAGTAAGC
>DASVBI010000593.1:0-9103 GCA_036375915.1 Terriglobales bacterium
TAGCGCCGGCTCAGGCCAAAGACAACCCGCCATCGGCCAAAATCTACGAAGGCTGCCTCACCTCGGCTAACGGGCTCTTATTGCTGACCCAGTCTGGAGGGCACGCCTACGCCCTGCACGGAAGCACGGAGGAGTTGAATAAGTACCTGGATCGCAGGCTCCAGGTGCAGGGCACGCCGGAGAAGCCGCAAAATCCGCGCACCATCGGAGCTGCGCTGCGGGTTAAGAGCTGGAAAGTACTGGGTGAATGCCGGATGGATCTGAGGTCGCTGTCGCAGGCGAGTCCGGCATGGAAAAAGAGCGGGGAACCCGCTGTTCCCATCGCCGGCAAGGCAGGAAGGGAGGCGGTTGCAGTTCCCATCACCAGCAACCGCTCCGTAGGCCAAACAACGCCGCCCTTGGATGTCGAGCGTACCCGCATCCCGCCGCCTCGCTCGCAGCCCGGCCGGCCCCCCGTGCCTGAGGACATAGCGCAAAATCCTACTGACGCGGAGCGCATCGCGGTAGCCGCGCAGCGGGCGGAAATCGGCACCCATAACGGTACCCTCGGGGTGCCCGCTCAGCCTGGGACGGGCACACTGGCTTCCCAGCAATCGCGGGTGAGGCCCGCCGTGGTCGTGCAAATGGACGGTGAAGAGTTTCGGCCATCGAAAGTGACCATTGCCGTCGGTCAAACTGTGGAGTGGAAGAACACCACCGCCGATCCGCATACGGTGACGCTCGTCCCTGACAGGGTGCTGGTTCCCGATGATGCCGCCCTGCCTCGCGATGCCCAGCCCTTCGACTCCGGCACCATCCCCGCAGGTATGATTTTCAGCCACACATTTACGGTGCCTGGGACCTACCGCTACTACTGCACGCTGCATGAGGGCAACGGCATGGTGGGTGAGGTGATCGCTAAGTGACGCCTGGTGCTGGCCCAGAACAACGAACGCTATAATCGCCGCATGGGTCGTTCTCTCCCAGAGAACGGTGTGGCGTGGCTCTTGATGACCTTGCTCCTGGCCGGTTTGGGCTGGGCGCAGGACGAAAATCCGCAAAAGCCTGCTGGCGCGGCTCCTCTAGTTATCACTACCGAAACACTGCCTCAGCCCGTGGCTCACACTCCCTATTTCGTCCAACTTGAAGCCCAGGGAGGCACGCCGCCCTACGCCTGGAGTATCGAAAAGGGCAAGCTGGTGCCGGGACTGCGCCTGGACGCCAAGGCCGGAACTCTTAGCGGTGTTGCCGAGGCGCCCGCCGAAGTCGCCTTCAGAGTGCGCGTAACCGATTCCGCAGACCCGCCGGCGGCCGCGCTGCGTGAGCTCAAGGTCAAGGCCGTGCCCGCCCTGCAACTGGAGTGGCAGCGTCATCCCGTACTGGAGAATGACGGCATTTATGGTGAAGTCAAAGTCGGCAATCCCGGCAAAGATCCCTACGACCTGACCTTCATCATCGTGGCCGTCAACCAGATCGGCAAGGCGTTCGCGCTGGGCTACCAGCACTTCACTTTGCGCCCGCAGGCCACCCAGAACATAGCCTTCGGTTCCTCGCTGCCGCTGGGCTCCTACTTAGTTCACGCCGACGCGGTGGGGGAGATTGCTGCCAAGGACATAATCCGGCGCGCCCGGCTGCAGACTTCCGAGCCCCTGGTGAAGCAATGATATCTTTGAGCCTTTCCCGCATTGACAGGTGATCGCATCAACGTAGCGGTGGTGGGAGCCGGCGCCTTTGGGCGCAATCACGCGCGTGTATATCGGCGGCTGGAGCAAGCGGGCGAACCCGTCCATCTGGCGGCGGTGGCCGACCAGGATGAGGCCCGGGCCGTGGCGCTGGCGCGCGAGTCCGGCTCCGGCGTGGCTGCCTTCAGCGATATTCGCGAGTTGCTAGCCGGCGGCGGCATCCAGGCTGCCTCCGTTGCTGTGCCCACCGTAGAGCATGCCACGGTGGCGGGCCAACTGATGGCGGCGGGGATGGATGTGCTGATTGAGAAGCCCCTGGCTTCCACGCTGGCCGAGGCTGATGAGCTGATCCGGCTGGCGCAGCGCCACGCTCGCATCGCCCAGGTTGGACACCTGGAACGCTTCAATCCCGCGGTGCAGACAACCTTGCAACTGGTCACCCGTCCCATGTTTTTTGAGGCGCACCGGCTGAGCGTTTTCAGTCCCCGCTCCCTGGACATTGACGTGGTTCTCGACTTGATGATTCACGACCTCGACATTGTGCTCGCGCTGGCGAACTCGCCGGTCAGCGAGGTGCGGGCCGTCGGCCTGCCCATTCTTTCCCGCCAGGTGGATATCGCCAACGTGCGTCTGGAGTTCGAATCCGGTTGCGTAGCCAACCTCACCGCCAGCCGGGTGAGCACGGAAAAGGTGCGCAAGCTGCGTTTCTTTCAGCCGCGGCAGTATGTCTCGATTGATTATTCGCGCCAGGACGTGTTGGTGTTTACCGTTGTGGCCAATGCCGGCGCAAAAGGAATCGCCGTGCCGGGCGCGCCGGGCTCCCCCATCCAGGTGGCCAAGCCGGCGGTGCAGGTCCAGGAACCCCTCGAAGCCGAACTGCGGGCCTTTGTGGAGGCCGTGCGCCGGCGCTCCCGGCCGCTGGTCCCGCTCGAGGACGGCCGCCGCGCCCTGGCCCTGGCCTTGGAAATCCAGGCCGCCATGCGCGCCCACAGCCGCCGGGCGAATTTGGACGTTCTGGGCGCCGGCAACTGACCCTTGTGGCGCGGGCGCCCCTGAGCCCGGGGGCTGAACTTAAACCATCAATTTGCACCCAGCGTTCGAGTACTAAGTGGCAAGTGCCAAAGCTCTAGGTGCTTCGCACCGCCGGAATAGGTTAACTCACTGGGATACGGCGGTTAGGTCAAGTACTTCTGTGCTTTAGCCGACCCTGCCTTTAGTGCGAAAATAGACCCGCTTGGCTGGCCACCTCGTTTGCGGTCCAGGAGCCAGCCATTTGCATTTCAACCGGCAGCCGCATGGCGTCTACGGAAATTCCGCCCCGCAAGTCGTTTTTGCCACCACCCCTTTATTCCGTGGCCGCAAGCAGGGGTGCGGAGTTGGCGTCGCGGCGCGAACCGGGAGCCCTGCCCGTCCCCAGATTTCTAGCCTCGCTGCAGGATGAAATTGACCGCTCGCACCGCCGCGAGGCCTTCTGGATGTCGGTGCTGGTTCATCTGGTTGTCCTGGTGGGCTTTATCAATGGCGCTAGGTTATTGCCGGCGCATGGGATGGTGGTGCCTACGAACACGGAGGTGCTGCAAACCCATGAATACACGTTCCTGGTACTGCCGCCCGACCTGCAAAAGAACGTTTCCCGCCCGCACACCAGTGTTCTTTCCGACAAGGACCGGGTGGCGACTTCCCGGCAGCCGGTGATTGACCGCAAGGCGCTGCAGCACATCCTGGCCAGCAGTTCGAAAGGAACAGCAAGCGCCCAGATGCACCAATTCCAGGCGAAACTGACGCCGCCGGCGCCCCGTGTGAAGCCCACACCAGAGCCGCCGATGGAAGTAGCGGCAGCAACCCCTCCTGCCCCCATCCGCGCCGGCCAGCCGGAGATGGCAAGTGTTCCGGCGGCAACTCCAGCGACTCCTCTGCCCACGATGGCGCACCCCGCGCCCGGGTCCCTTACCGGCACGCCCCTCGGCGAGTCTGCAAGCCCGAGCGCTGGCAACTTGGAGGGCGGGATCAGCGCCGCCCATTCGCAACCCGCCAGCCAGAGTCAGGTGGACGTGCTTAGCGACACCATGGGCGTGAATTTTGGTCCGTATCTTAGCCGGGTGCTGCGCGCCGTCCGGCTCAACTGGTACAACCGCATTCCCGAATCAGCCCGCGCCCCCCTCATGAAACGGGGCAAAGTCTCCATTCAATTCGACATTCTGAAGACCGGGCAAATCGCCGCCATGGTGGTAGTCGGCACCTCCGGCGACTCCTCTCTGGACGGCGCTGCCATTGGCGGCATCAACCAATCTGGCCCCTTTCCCCCGCTGCCCCCGCAGTTTCAGGGACAATATCTGGCCTTGCGCTTCCACTTCTTCTACAACCCGGACAGCAACGACTTGAGGTAGTTCGGGAGGTAATCCTGCCGCCTCCGGGCGGTCTATTTCTAAGTACTTGCAAGGAGGAGACTTGAGAAGCATTTTTCGCAGGTTGCTCGGGTTTGGGCTGTTGCTGCTGATGCTGACTGCAGGCGCGGCCTTGGCTGCCGCTCAGGAACATAACGCTCAGGGCTACGTGTTCTTCGCCCCGGGCGTAATAACGTCGCCGGGTAATTCAACCGCCAGCTTGCACTTCGGCGGCGGCGGCGAAGGATTTTTGCACAAGGGGATTGCCGCCGGGGCGGAACTTGGGTACCTGGCGCCGTGGAGCGATTTTAGCAGCGGCATCGGAGTTTTCTCGCTGGACGGGCAATATCACTTTGCCCGTGGACAGAGGGTGGTGCCGTTTGTGACTGCCGGATATTCGCTGGGCTTCCATAGCGGCCACATCAATCTTTTCAATTACGGCATTGGGGCAAATATCTGGATGAAATCTAACCGCGGCATCCGCCTGGAATTCCGCGATCACGTGGACAGCAGCAATCACTACATTGATTTTCGAATTGGATATGCCTTCCGGTAGTTCAGGAGCCAGGGCTCGGTAGTCAGGAGTCAGCAGCCGACTTGGTGGGGGCTGAGTCGGCTGCGCACACCCATCCAGCAGCGGCATCGCCTACAATTGCCGCATGGAGAAGCCGGCTAGTCCCAACCCGCCGGGTAAGCCTGCGCCTGCGCCCGGCGCTTTTAGCGCGGAGCGAAGGCGGGCGTTGCGCGCCGAGGCTGCCGGAATAATTCTGATCGCTCTCGCCATTCTGGTTTACACCGTTCTGCGTTATGGGGCGCACATCAACTGGAGCGCCCGCTAGCCGTGCCCGAACCCGGCAGCATCAGCTCCGATTGGCCGCTTCTCGTCGTCGTGCTGGGGCCGACGGGAAGCGGCAAAACCGCGTTATCGCTGGCGCTGGCCGAACGTTTTGGCGGCGAAATCGTGAACTGCGACTCGGTGGCCTTGTACCGCGAGTTCGACATCGGCACGGCCAAGCCGAATGCGGAGGAGCGCGCCCGCGCGCCGCACCATCTGTTCGATATTGCCGACCCCAGCTCGCAGGTCACCGCCGGAGAATATGCAGAACAGGCGCGGCAGGTGCTGCGCGAAATCAGCGCGCGCCACCACTTGCCCATTGTGGTGGGCGGCACCGGCCTGTATCTGCGGGCGCTGCTGGAGGGGCTCTTTTCCGGGCCGCGCCGGTCGGAGGAATTGCGCCAGCGGCTGCGCAGCCGCGCCCAGAGCAAGGCTTCCGGCTACCTGCATCGGCTGCTGACCCGGCTGGACAAGGACGCAGCGGAGAAGATCCATCCCCACGACACGCCCAAGCTTATTCGCGCCATCGAGGTGTGCATTGCCGGCCGGCAGCGCATGACGGCCATGTGGCGGCAGGGGCGCGAGCCGCTGCGAGGTTTTTGCATTCTGCGCCTGGGCCTGGATCCGGACCGCAGCCAGCTTTATGCGCGCATCAACCGGCGTGCGCAGCAGATGTTTGCCGGCGGCCTGCTGGAGGAAACCGCCCGCCTGCGGGAAAAATACGGCGACCGGGCCTGGGCCCTGAACTCGCTCGGTTATCAGCAGGCAGGCGAAATACTGCGCGGCGAAATAAGCGCCGAACTGGGAATCGCAAAGGCGCAGCAGGGACACCGCAATTATGCCAAACGGCAGATGACCTGGTTTCGCCGCGAACCGGGTGTGCGCTGGCTGCGTGGCTTTGGCGATGAGCCCGCTATCCAGCAGCAGGCCGAGCGCCTAATCGAAAGCGGCTCAGGCGCTGCCCCCTCCGGGGTATAATCGCGCTGCGCCGGCTGCGCGCCAGCGGCTACCTCGTTGAAATCCTGTGGTTTGGCCGTTTTACTGCCAGCGCCGGCAGGCTCTTCTCCGGCCGGCGCGCCGGGCGGCGGCGACTTTTCCTTGGACAATCGAAAGAAAACGTACTAAAAAGAAAGGGAAGGTAAAACCGGCCATCCTCGCCGGCGAAAATCCCCGCGAGTTTATTGTGCTCAACGAAGAACGCCGCCGCGCCATCCTCGATATCACCAACCGCGAGGGGCGCGTGCTGGTCAAGGAACTGGCGCGCCGCTTCAGTACTTCCCAGGTCACCATCCGCAAGGACCTGGAGGTGCTGCACGCGCAGGGCTTCGTGCACCGCACCCACGGCGGGGCGCTGCCCTTCCGCGAGGGCGCGCTCTCCGACCCCACGCTGCGGGAAAAAGAAAAGCTGTACCGCAAGGAGAAACTGCACATCGCCACCGCCGCGGCGCGCATGGTGCAGGAAGGGCAGGTGATCATCCTGGATTCCGGAACCACCACCACCGCCATCGCGCGGGGGTTGCGCCACATGCAGAATCTGACCATCGTGACCAATGCCGTGAACATCGCGGCGGAACTGGCGGGAACGCCCATCGAGGTGATCCTCACCGGGGGCACGCTGCGCAAGAATTCATTCTCCCTCGTCGGACCCATCGCGGAAGACACCCTGCGGCGGCTGAACGCCGATATTCTGTTTCTGGGCGTGGATGGCTTTGACGTGCACTACGGCTTAAGCACTCCCAACCTGCTGGAGGCGAAAGTTAACCGGGTGATGGTGGAGGTGGCCAAGCAGACGGTGGCGGTGTGCGATTCCAGTAAATTCGGGCGGCGCAGTTTGTCGCTGATCGTGCCCACTTCCGGGGTCCAGAAGGTGATTACTGATAAGAAGGCGCCCAAGTCGGATTTGCGTGCGCTGCACAAGGCGGGCGTAGAGGTTGCATTGGTTTAGAGGCGGAACGGGTAGCTGGTGGTTAACAGCCGGCAGCAGGTGGTACGAGCGCATGGCCAAACTGCCAACTGTTATCCAGCAGCTGGAGTCATTACCGAGCCAAGAGAACAGGGAGATTCGATGAGCCACAATAGTGGACAGGGCGGGCAGACGCTGGCGGAAACCCTATCGCAGCCGCAGTGCTGGGCCAAATGCCTGGGCGAATTGCAGGCCAGCGGGGACCTGGAGAGCATTGCCCGGCGTTTTGCCGCGGGTGGCGAGTGGCTGTTTGTGGGCTGCGGCTCCAGCTACTACCTGGCGCAATCGGCGGCGGCCGCCTGGTCTGCTATCACCGGGCTGCGCGCTAAGGCTGTCCCAGCTTCGGAACTACTGCTTTTTCCGGAGGCGGTACTCGCGGGTTCGGCCGGATTGATTCCGGTTTTGATTTCCCGCTCCGGGAAGACAACGGAAGTGCTGCGCGCGGCCGAATACCTGGAGGGGACGCGCAACCTGCGCACCATGGCGGTCACCTGCGCTCCCGGCCAGCCTCTGGAAAAGGCCGCCAGCGCCGCTATTCGTCTGCCGGCAGCCGATGAGCAAAGCACGGTGATGACCCGCTCCTTCAGTTCCATGCTGCTGGCTCTGGAGGCGCTGGCCGCCACCGTGGCCGGCGACCAGTCGCTGCTGGAAAATCTGCGGCGAATGCCGGCCCTGGCTGAGCCCCTGCCCGCAAACCTGCACGCCCGCATTCTGGAATTCGTCGCTGCCAACCAGTTCGCCGATTACGTTTACCTGGGTCAAGGTCCCTTTTACGGGCTGGCCTGCGAGGCCGCGCTTAAGATCACCGAGATGTCCTGCTCCTACGCCCAGCCCTTCCACGCCCTGGAATTCCGTCATGGGCCCAAAGCGATTCTGGGACCGGAAGTGCTGGTTACCTTTCTGCTCTCTGAACAGGGTGGCCAGGCTGAGCTGGATGTTCTGGAAGAGGTAAAGCGGTTGGGCGCCACTACGCTGGTTGTGACCAACGCGGCCGGCGAACGGGTGCGGGCCAATGCCGATCTGCTGGTCGAACTCGGGTTCGATCTGCCGGAGTACGCACGCCTGACGGCGTACAGCCTGGCAGGGCAGTTGCTGGGTATCGCCACCGCGCTGAAGAAGGGCTTTAATCCAGATCAACCCCGCAACCTCTCGCGAGTAGTAGTGCTGGAACCATCCGAGAAGCCGGAACATGCCGCGCTTTGATGTGGCCGTGGTCGGGGAACTGAATCTTGACCTCATCCTCTACGGCCTGCCCGAACAACTGCCCCCGGAGCGCGAATTCCTCGCTGACGGGCTCAGGCTCACACTGGGCAGTTCCTCCGCCATCCTGGCCCACAACCTGGCCGCGCTGGGGGCGCGGGTGGCTTTCGCCTCCCTGATTGGCGACGATCCCCTGGGCGCGATCGCCCTGCAACGGCTGGCTGCGGCCGGGGTGGATGTTTCGCAAGTGAAGAAGGCCAGCGGCCGCGCCACCGGGCTTACCGTAATCCTGCAGCATGAGGGACGGCGGCGCATCCTGACCTATCCCGGCACCATGGCGGATATGAGCCGGGCTGATCTCGATATCGAATTCCTGAAGTCCGCGCGGCACTTTCACGTGTCGTCTTTCTTTTTGCAGCCGAAGTTGCGGCCCCAGGTCTCCCAGTTGTTTGCCGAAATGAAAGCTGCCGGGCTGAGCACTTCTTTCGACACCAATGACGATCCCGAGGACCGCTGGGAGGGTGTGTTCGACGTGCTGCCTTGTGTGGATGTGTTCCTGCCTAACGAGCGCGAGGCGCTGCGGCTGACGGGCGCGGCGGATCTCGACTCGGCAGTGCAGCAACTGGCGAAGCGCGTGTCCGTGCTGGCGGTAAAGCTGGGAGCGCAGGGAGCGCTGGCGCGCCGCGGCCAAGAAGAGTTTCGCTGTCCGGCGGCGAAGGTTAAGTCCGTGGACCCGGTAGGCGCGGGCGACAGCTTTGATGCCGGTTTCCTCTATCAGTACACCCGAGGCGCCGACCTGACCGCCTGCCTGGGCTACGGCAACCTGGCGGGAGCGCTCTCCACCACTATGCCGGGCGGCACCGAAGCCTTCCGCGACCCCGCGTATTGGAGAAGCTTTTTCGCCTCCCGCTCTCGGCAGCCTTAATTATTCTTTATCGGCCTGCACCAGCAAGCTGCCTTTGAACGTCACGTTGAGCGTGGCAGAGGACGCGTCGACTTCGCCGAGATCCTGATTGTTCACGTAATCCATCACGCGATACTTGCCCGGCTGCAGCCCTTT
>DASVBI010000255.1:0-7634 GCA_036375915.1 Terriglobales bacterium
CAGCGCGATAATCAGGGCTACGCAAACCGCAATTGACGCTTTGAAACCTCGTATCTCAACCGCGCCTCACGCCGGGGAAAAGAAAAGCCCCGCCGCGCGCGGGGCTTGAGTTCTCGACGGCAAAACGCTTAAGAGTTGCTGGAATCCTTGATGTCCTGCTTGGCCTGCTTGTTGGCCTTCTTGGCTTCCAGCTTGCTGTTAGCGGTTGGGTTTAGGGTCTGGATGGCCTTGCCCAGGCTCATGCCCTTGGCGCTGGCATTGGGCGCTACCGGGCACTTGTCGCTGGCGGGAGCGGCCACACCGGTCATATCGGCCTTCATGCAGTCAAAGTTGATGCCCAGGTTCTTGCTGACGTGAGCCGCGGCCACGCACTGCCCCAGGTTCTTGAATCCGGAACAGGCATCCTGCGCCGACATGCCGGTCAACTTCTGGATTTTGCCGGCCAGCGCCGTGTTCCTGGTGAGCTGCTGGCTCATGGTCATGCGGTGCGTGGAAGAACTCGGCGTATTGGGGCTCATGCGATGCGAGCCGCCCTCGCCCATCGCCGGATTCATGCTTCCCGCCATGCCATGCCCGTGCTGCGCAAACGCTGCGCCGGCACATAACGCCACCGCCAGCGCTAGAACTGCGATCTGCATCTGCTTCATAGGGTTGTTGTCCTCCTTGCGGTACCGCAACTGCTCTTTATTTGCTCGCACTGCGGTGATACAGGCGTCCAACATTGACGCCCATGCTGAATGAGACCGAATTCAACTCGTATTGAATGCTTCGCGTATAGCCCAGCTGCAGGTCCAGATAAGGAGAAGGGCTGGCGCCAACCCAGCCGGAAAAGCCGTTGTCATAGGCCAGGTCGGAGCTGCCCGTAATCTGCTGGTTATTCTGGAACGGCCCGCGCGATGAACCGGCTCCCGGGCCGCGTACCGCTCCATTGCCGTTCGCGACCTTGCTGAAGATGGTCTGCTGGCCAAAGGGCTGGATGGCGTATCCCGACGCGCCCACATTGAAATACTTCCCCAGCTGATAGCTGACGCCGCCCTGGAAATGGCTGTTCATGCCCAGGCTGGTGAACGGTCGCAAAAACAATTGCGTGTCGGCCACGGTGTTAGACAAGCCGGCTTCGAGAAACGGCGTGAGATGGTTGAACGAATGATCAAAATGGTTGGTCCAGTCGAAAGTAGCCCGCCCCGTACTCAGGCCGAGCTTGCTGTCGCCGGCCGGCGCATATCCCGTCAGCACCGAACCAAAATTCACCGCCGAGTTCAGAAACTTCAAGCGCACGTCCACATAAGGATTGCCCAGGCCATTACCGGAGGCGCCGCCCGTGGAACTGGAGGGGCGCACGAAGTAAATGGGCGCACCCACATCCACTCCGAAGTGTTCCGTTAAGCTGTAGCCTATGCTGGAGTTGAGACGGTACACTTGGCCCTCGGCGTTAGAAGTGCCATCGAATTCCACATAGGAAGTAAAACCGGTATCGCTCTGCGAAGGCGCTGCGGGCACCGACTGCGCCCTTGCCACCGTAGCCAGAACAAGAGTAGCGAGCAGGAATCTTCCCGGAAGGGCTAATCGGTTAGACATAGGCTATGCACTCAGGCTCCCCACCTGCGGCCTCATGGCCGAAGTGTTACTTAAGTAATCAGCAGCGGTCTGTTTCATTCCTGCTGATTTCTGTGCATCCTCTACGCCAACCAGCCTGGCGGCAAGTAACCAAAGTGAATTGAGGAACTTACCTTCTGAGATCAGCGTTTCGCAAGGGTCCGGCCACAAGGAACTTATTGCTCTCGTCGAGCAGGAATTGCAGCCTGCAGCGCCGGGCCTGGCGTCTAGAGGGCTGGCCGTGGCACGGAGTACCGGCTGACGGCATGAACCTTGCCTAACCGGCGAGGGTCGTGCATTATCGAAGATAGCCACCTGCTCGACGCAGCGAACTCCACACAGGAAAAAGAATAAAAGTGAAACACGCGGTTTACACTGGCGCTCCCGACATCCCTTCCACTCTGCAGGACGCTTATCGTGCTTTCCAGGCCAAGGACCTTAAGCTCAACCTGACACGGGGCAAACCTTCGCCCGCTCAACTGGATTTGAGCGCTGAACTGCTCGCGCTGCCTGGCGCGGCCACCGGTTACGCGGAGGACGCCAGCGATTGCAGAAACTACGGCGGACTGCAGGGGCTGGCCGAAGCGCGCCGCTTGTTTTCCGGCATCATGGGGGCGCCCGCGGACCAAGTGGTGGTGGCCAACAACTCCAGCCTGGCCCTGATGCACGACACGGTGGTGTATGCGCTGCTCAAGGGCACCTGCGACAGCGCCCTTCCCTGGTCGCGGCAGGGAGAGATTGCTTTCCTCTGCCCCGTTCCCGGCTACGACCGGCATTTTAAGATCTGCGCCGACTATGGCATCCGCATGCTCCCGGTGGCGCTGCGGGAGAACGGGCCGGACATGGACGAGGTGGAGCGCCGGGTGGCGGAGGACGCCTCGATCAAGGGAATATGGTGCGTACCCAAGTACAGCAATCCGACGGGCACTGTGTACTCGGATGAAGTGGTTGAGCGCCTGGCGGCAATGAAAACCGCCGCGCCCGATTTTCGCCTGTACTGGGATAACGCGTATGCGGTTCACCATCTCACTGAGGAACGCATCGCTATTGCCAACATCCTGGAACTGAGCGCGCGCCACGGCCATCCCAACCGACCGCTGGTCTTCGCTTCCACTTCCAAGATCACGCTGGCGGGCGCGGGACTGGCGCTCTTCGCCGGTTCGCAAGAGAACGTCAAGTGGCTGCTGGCGTGTTTTACACCGCGGACGATCGGCCCGGATAAGGTCAACCAGCTGCGCCATGTTCTATTCCTGAAAGATGAGGAAGGAATTTTGCGGCTCATGGATAAGCATCGCAGCTTGCTGGCGCCTAAATTCCAGGCCGTGCTCGACGTCTTTGCCAACAAGCTGACTCATGTGCCGGACGTAACCTGGACCCGGCCCAAGGGCGGGTACTTCATCAGCCTGGACGTGCCCAGGGGCTGCGCCCGACGCGTGGTCGCTTTGGCCAAGCAGGCAGGCATTGAACTGACGCCCGCGGGCGCCACGCATCCGTATGGAAACGATCCCGAGGACCGCACCATTCGCATTGCGCCAACGTTTCCCGACGTGACGGAAGCGGCACAGGCGGCCGAGGGCGTGGCCTTATGCGTTCTGCTGGCTGCGGCGGAAAAATCTCCCGCTCATGTAGGCGCGGAAGCAGTTGCGCGCCACGGTTCCGACCCCCGCGGGCTCCGCCCGGCCGAATCCGCTTAGCTCTTTGACGTCCCGGTGCTTCGCAAGAGGGTCCGGTACGGGTGGAAGTGCGGCTTGGTTTGACAAAGGCCGCCCCGTCCTCTAGGTTGATGGCGCCGGTAAGCGATCGCTTTGCCCCTCGCGCATACCGGAATGCGTTATGCTGCTCCCCCGCCTGCAACCTTTAGAGCCCCCACGAGGTTCTTGGCGTCTTTTCGCTCTGCCCGCAGCACCGCCCAGCCATTCGTCCAGGTCTGAACGTTCTGCGGCTGCAGCCTGTTCTGCCCAGCCGGGGACAGCCGCATGATCTCTATTGTGCCGCTCTATGCCGCCAACACCCTGGTGCATTTGTCGCCGGTAGACCTCATCATAATTGTGTTCTATTTCGTCCTGGTGCTGGCCATCGGGCTGTACCTCAAGGGCCGCTCGCAAACGGGGGAAGACTTCTTCATGGCCGGGCGGGAGATGACCGCCTGGGTGGCCGGCCTCAGCTTCCTTTCCGCCAACCTGGGCTCGCTGGAACTGATGGGGTGGGCCGCAGCCGCCTACCAGTACGGCATTCTGGCCGCCCACTGGTATTGGATCGGCGCCATCCCGGCCATGCTCTTCCTCGGGCTGGTCATGATGCCCTTCTACTACATCTCCAAGACCCACTCCGTGCCAGGTTATTTGAAGCTGCGCTATGGCGAATCCAGCCGGACCCTGGCGGCGATTTCTTTCGCCTTCATGACCGTGCTGATGAGCGGCATCAACATGTACTCCATGGCGCTGGTCATGAAGGTGGTGCTGGGCTGGAACATCAACTTCAGCATCTGGATCTCATCGTTGACAGTGGCCGTGTACGTGGCCCTGGGCGGCCTGCGCTCGGCCATCTTCAATGAAGTGCTGCAATTCGTGCTCATCTGGGCGGGTTCCCTGCTCATCCCCATTCTGGGCCTGATTGACGCCGGCGGCTGGACGGCGCTGCAGGCGCGCATCGCCCACAACGCCTCCGCCGAGTACACCCACCTCTGGTCCACGCTCGGCTCTTTCAACAACAATCCCATGGGCATTCACTGGACGGGGATCGTGTTCGGGTTGGGCTTCGTCATCTCTTTTGGCTACTGGACCACCGACTTCCTGGTAGTGCAGCGCGTGCTGGCGGCCAAGGACCTGCGCGCCGCCAAGATGGCGCCCATCATCGGCGCCGCCTTCAAGATGATGGTGCCCTTCATCGTCATCCTGCCCGGCCTGTTGGCTCTGGCGGTGCTGCCGGTGAAGCTAACCGGGGAAACGACAGCCATCGCCAACGGGGGACACAGCTACAATGAGGTGTTGCCCCTGATGCTGGCGCGCTATTGCGGGCCGGGGCTGCTGGGCTTGGGCATCACCGCCCTCATTGCCGGCTTCATGTCGGGCATGGCCGGCAATGTCAGCGCTTTTACCACGGTCTGGACCTACGACATCTACCGGGCGCTGATTCATAAAAACGCCAGCGACCGCCACTACGTCAACATGGGGCGCTGGACCACCGTGCTGGGCGTGCTGATCAGCGTGGGAACGGCTTACCTGGTGATGCAGTTCGCCAGCATCATGGACTATGTGCAGGCACTGTTCGCCACCTTTATTGCACCGCTTTTCGGAACCGTTCTTCTGGGCATGCTGTGGAAGCGCACCACCTCGGAAGGCGGATTCTGGGGCTTGCTCATCGGCACTCTTTCGTCCATGGGCATGTGGGCGTGGGTGAAAATGGATCCCAATGCGCTGCGCTACGTGGCGCTTTCCCCGCATGCCCGGGTCATGGCGGAGGACATGTACCGGGCGCTGTGGTCGTGGGTGGTGTGCGTGGCGGTGACGGTGATCGTAAGTTATGGCACCAAGCCGCGCTCGCCGGCGGAACTGACCGGCCTGGTTTACGGGTTCACTCCCCTGCCTTCGGAGGCGCAGGTGGCGTTCTACAAGCGCCCTGCGTTCCTGGCGGTGGTGGTGGGAGTAGTGTTCGTGGCTTTTAACATCATGGTGTGGTAAACGCGATGCTCTGGGGCCGCTCCATTTCGATCTGGTTCTTCATCGGCCTTTGCCTGGTGGTGAATGGCGGCTTGATTTTTGCGGCCGGCTTTTACGAACTGGCGCATCCGCCGCAATACCCGGTGGTTCTTTTTCATCTACACGCCAGCATCTGGTGGGGCGGGCTGCTGTTCCTGCTGGGCGTCCTCTATTCCTGCCGTTTCGCCCCAGGACGAGGGAAAAATGGCGGCCGAGCCGCACCGGGGGAGGAAACACATGTCAAGCAATCCTAAGAAATTGACCATGGGCGTGATCGTCGGGAACCGGGGTTTTTTCCCCGACCACCTGGCCAAGTCCGGCCGCGAAGAAATGATTAATGCGCTCCACCGGGCGGGCATGGATGTGGTGGCTCTGGATGCGCAGCAGAGCAAACATGGCGCCGTGGAAACCCATGAGGAAGCCAAGCGCTGCGCCGCCCTGTTTCGCTCCCACAGCGACCGACTGGACGGCATCATTGTTACATTGCCCAACTTCGGCGACGAGCGCGCTGTAGCCGACACCCTCCGCCTCTCCCGCCTGCAGGTTCCCGTGCTCATCCAGGCCACGCCCGACACGCCGGCGAAAATGACCATCGCCTTCCGGCGGGATAGCTTCTGCGGCAAGATGTCGGTCTGCAATAACCTGCGCCAGTACGGAATCCCCTATTCCCTGACGGCGCTGCACACCGTCACCCCCGACTCCGACGAGTTCCGCAAAGACCTGGAATGGTTTGCCGCCGTCTGCCGCGTGGTGAACGGGCTGAAGAACCTGCGCATCGGCAGCATTGGGGCGCGCCCGGCCGCTTTCAACACCGTCCGCTATAGCGAGAAGGTGCTGGAGGCAAATGGCGTTTCCGTCGAGACTCTCGATCTTTCCGAAGTGCTCGGCCGCATCCAGCGCATGAAGGACAATGACGATGGCGTGCAAGCCAAGCTGGCCGCCATTCAGAAGTATGTAACCACATCCGGTGTGCCCGCCCCGGCGCTGCTCAAGATGGCGAAACTGGCGGCGGTGATTGACCACTGGATGCGGGCCGCCGACCTGCAGGTCAGCGCCGTGCAGTGCTGGACTTCCATCGAGGAAAACCTGGGCGTGGTGCCCTGCACGGTAATGAGCATGATGAGCAACGAACTGATGTCCAGCGCCTGCGAAGTGGACATTTGCGGCGTGCTCGCCATGCACGTGCTGCAACTGGCCTCCGCCAGCCCGTCCGCCCTGCTCGACTGGAACAACAACTACGGCGGCGATCCCGACAAAGCAGTTTGCTTCCACTGCTCCAACCTGCCCAAGCACTTTTTTGCCGATGTAAGAATGGATTTCCAGGAAATCATCGCCGGCACGGTAGGCAAGGACAACACCTTCGGCACCTGCGTGGGCCGGGTGCGGCCCAGTCCCATGACCTTCGCCCGCTTCTCCACCGACGATACCGCGGGGGTGATTCGCGGCTATGCCGGCGAAGGCCGTTTCACCGACGATCCGCTGAATACATTCGGCGGCGCCGGCGTAGTGCAGATTCCGCGCCTGCAGCAACTGCTGCACTACATCTGCGCCAACGGTTTCGAGCACCACGTGGCCGCCAATATGTCCACGGTTGCCGCCTCGGTGCAGGAGGCGGCCACGCGCTACCTGGGCTGGGAGATGTACTGGCACAACCGGCCCGGCGGAGGCTGCTGATGGCGGTGGTGGCGGGTGTGGACTTCGGCACCTTGAGCGTGCGCGTGTCTCTGGTGGACAGTGAGCGCGGCCTGCTGGATTCGGCCATCGCCGAATACCCGCTGCATCGCCAGCGCACCGACCCCGAATACGCCACCCAGTCGCATGACGACCACATGCGAGCCCTGGCCGAAGCCACGCGCGCGGCGCTCAAGAAGGCGGGCGTTCCCGGCGAGCGCGTTGCGGCCATCGCTCTCGACACCACCGGGTCTTCGGTGATACCTGTGGGCCTAGGTCTCAAACCCCTGGGCGAATACTATCTTTGGTGCGACCATCGGGCGAAGGGCAAGGCGGTGGAGATTACTGAGGCTGCCCGCCGCGACCGCCTGGAGGCCATTGACTGGTGCGGCGGCGTCTATTCCTCGGAGTGGGGCTTCTCCAAATTACTGGCCAACCCCAGCCGGCGTCGGAGGGCTGAGGCTTGCACTAGAAGCATCGCGCCGCGGGAAAAAAAATGAGGGGCAGGACTCGCGTCCTGCCCCAGTGACCCCCCCGCGAAAAAAGTCTTACTGGAGAGCGTTGTTCGCACTGCAAGTGCCAGCGGCCAGGGTGCTGCCATTGGCGACCCAGCGAATCACAGCATCTTCCACGGAACAGAAGCCGCGCACGCCCGTCTGGTTGAAAGTC
>DASVBI010000669.1:0-8108 GCA_036375915.1 Terriglobales bacterium
CGCTGAACACGCGTTTGCGGGAGTAAACGCGCTCCAGGGCGCTGCCGTCCGTCCGGCCGGGAAGCAGGGATTGCTTACGTTTGATGACGCGCTGGCGCAGGCGCTCCCACCAGGCGCGCGCGGAGCCGATTTCGATCGGCATCTGGTCCACGCGCCACAGCAGGGCCACACCGCCGATAAAAAACAGAATATTGGCCAGCCACACTCCCAGGGCAGGAGAGAGTTTTCCCTGCCGAGCCAGTGACACCCCAAACAGAGAGATGAAGTAATAGACGAAGACCAGCCCGATGGTAAGCACGATGCCGGTGGACTTGCCGCCTTTCTTGGAGGAGAGCCCGAGCGGGATGCCCACCAGGGCGAGCACCAGGCAGGCGGTGGGCAGGGCCAGGCGGCGGTTGAACTCGATCATGTAGGAACGAGCCAGGCCGCGGTTCTTGATAACACCCGCCTGCCGCAGCAGGGCGCTGGTGGTGAGCTCGGTGGCGGGTGTCGGCTGCCCCTGGTTTTCCGGAGGCATCTGGATGGGAATGTCGGTGACGTTGAAGGTGGTGATGGAATACTGCTGCGGATTCTTGGGGTCGGTTTCGTGCTGCTGCCCGTACATCAGATGGAGGTGCACGTTCTGCGGCCCTTCACTGACCGCCATGCCCTGGCGGGCCACGATGATCCTGGGATTGGAGGGGTCGGTGATGTCGGCCAGAAAAACGTTGCGCCACAGGGCGGACCCGGCGGTGGTGCTGGCGTCCTGCACGTAAAGCACGATGTTGCGGAAGCCCTCGTAAAAGACGCGGGGCTGCACTTCAAAGGAGACTTGCGAAGTTTTGAGCTTGTCCTGAAGGCGGTCGAGTGCGGCCGCCGAACGCGGCGCCCAGTAAACGTTGTTGACCATGGCCAGCGTCCAGGCGGCAAAGACGAAAATCGAAATAATGCGGACAAAGGTGGCAACGCCGATGCCGCTGGCCCGCATGGCGGTGACTTCACTGTCGGCGGCCAAGCGGCTGAGCCCGATCAGAATTCCCACCAGAACGCCCATCGGGATGGTGATGGTCAGGGCAGTGGGGACCGTGAAAAAGAACAGCTCCGCCACACTGGGCAGGGGAGCGCTGGCCCGCACTACCAGCTCCAGAATTTTTTCCAGGTCGCGCAGAAAAATGACAAAGGTGAAAACGGCCGCACCGATCAAGGCGTGGGATAGCACTTCCCGCAGAATGTAGCGCGTGAAAATCCTCATGCGGCGCCAGGAGAGCCTGCAAAAGTCAAGATCAGTAAAGGAAGTCTAGCACGGAGAGAGGCAGTTCTTTGTTTCCGGTTCTGCCTTCCCAGTACCTGTCGGATGCGCCATTCATCGGCGCGGAACGGTTAACCTGCGCCCCGTGGCAGTCCGAGGCTTCCGCGCGGAGAATCAGAAGCCCCACTTGGCGAGAGCGACTGCAGCCGCGGCCTCGAGCCGGCAAAGACTTTAGTGCGGCATATCCCGCCACTTGGTCGCAAATGCCATGCTAGACTTTTATTTCCCCCGGGAGCCAGCAACATTTTGTCATGCCCGTTATCCGCGTAGTTCTGCTCTGGCACATGCATCAGCCGTATTACAAGGACCTGGTGACGGGCGAATACCGCCTGCCCTGGGTAAGGCTGCACGCGCTGAAGGACTACTACGGCATGGTGCGGGTGGCGGAGGAGTTTCCCGGAGTGCACCAGACGTTCAACCTGGTGCCGTCGCTGGTGGCGCAGATCCAGGAGTATGCCGCGGGCAGGGCACGAGATCCGCTCCTGGAACTGGCCTCCAAGCCGGTGGCCGAGCTCAACCCCGACGAGCGGCGGCAGGCACTGCAATACCTGTTCCAGGCCAACCCGGTGCACGTGATCGGGCGCTATCCGCGATATCGCGACCTGTGGGAGCGCTACCACGGAGCCGGCGAGATTCCGGCGCGGGCGGAGCGCTTCTTTCAGAACCGGGACTACACCGACCTGCAGGTGCTGTCGCAGCTGGCCTGGTTCGACGAATACTTCCTGCAGGAGCCGGAAATCGCCGCTCTGGTGCGCAAGGGCCACGATTACACGCGCGAAGAGCAGGAGTTCGTGATCGCGCAGGAAAGCAAGCTGCTGCAGCGTGTGCTTCCCGAATACGTGGCAGCAGCGCGCAGCGGCGTGATTGAGCTCTCCACCTCGCCCTTCTACCACCCCATTCTGCCGCTGCTCTGCGATACCGATGTGGGCGGGGTGTCCAGTCCGGGAAGGCCGTTGCCGCTGGCCCGCTTCCAGCATCCGGAGGATGCAAAAGAACAATTGCGGCGGGGGCTGGAGTTGCATGAGCGCGTGTTTGGCAGCCGGCCGCGCGGTGTGTGGCCTTCGGAGGGAAGCGTTTCCGGGCAGGTCCTGGCCCTGGCGCAGGAACAGGGCGTGCAGTGGATGGCCACCGATGAAGGGGTGCTGGGCCGGTCCCTGGATTTCAACTTCGCCCGCGACGGCAGCGGCCGGTTGCCGCAAAGCGGGGCAGAGAAGCTTTACACCATTTACCGCTTCGAAAAAGACCTGACGCGGATGCACCTGTTCTTCCGCGACCACACCTTGTCGGACCTGATCGGGTTTGTGTACTCCGGCATGCCCGCCAGGGAAGCGGCGGAGCATTTAATCGGAAACATCAAGGAATCAGCCAAGCCCGTCTTGGCCCAGGGAAAAGACGCCGTGGTCTCCATCATCCTGGATGGTGAGAACGCGTGGGAGTACTACCCGCAATCGGGCCGCGAGTTCCTGCGCCGCTTTTATGCCGCGCTGCAGAGGGATGAGCAACTGGAGGCAACGACTGCTTCGGAAGCCATTACCCGGCAGCAGGAGTTCAGGGAACTAAAATCGCTGGTTCCGGGCTCGTGGATTAACGCCAACTTCAATATCTGGATGGGAGCGCCGGAGGATAACCGCAGCTGGGACTACCTTACCGCCGCTCACAACTTTTTCAGCGAACATGCGGCACGGGTGGATGCCGCCAAACGCGAGCTTGCCTACCAGGAGTTGCTGATCGCGGAAGGCAGCGACTGGAACTGGTGGTATGGGCCGGAACATCACTCGGTGAACGACCGCGACTTCGATGAGCTTTACCGCAAGCACCTGGCCAACGTTTACCAGGCGCTGGGAGCGGCCCCGCCGGAGCATCTGGCCCATCCCATCTACGCCGGCGTGGCCCGGCCGGTTTACGTGCCGCAGACCGCCTACATTCATCCCCGGGTGGAAGGCGATCTGGTGCGCTACTTCGGCTGGATCGGAGCAGCCATGTACACGGCGGACCGGCGCACGGGCTCCATGCACGGCAAGCAGTTCGTGCTGGATGCGGTGTACGCCGGAATTGACGAGCAGTTCCTCTACGGACGCATGGACTTTGTGGATGCACCCCCCAAAGAACGCTGCGACCTGCTGGTGAACCTGGAGGTGTGGAGGGAGAAGAGCAAACAGCCGGCCCGCACCCTGTCACTGGAAGCTGCCTGCGAAGACGGCACGATTTCAGCCTGGCATCTGCGGGAGACCGAAAGGGGTGAAGTGGTGGCGGGTTCGGAGCAGCAGGAGGGCGAGGCAACACTGGTGCTGCGCAAAAACTTTGAATTCAAGCTGCCCCTGAAATGGCTGGTGCCACAGTGGGCGGCGCCAGTGAGAGATGGAGGAGCAATACCCGCCGACAAGTTGCGGGTGCGCTTCAGCCTGTGGCGCGATCGCCTGCCCATTGATGGCTTGCCGCTGGAAGGCTGGATTGAACTGCACCTGCTCAGCGAGCCCGAACTGGCGGCATTTGCCTTCGCGCAATAGAGGGGGGCGGGAGTCAGGAACATCACCCGGGTTTAGATGTGTTGCTGACTCCCGACTACTATTCTGCGCCGTTGGTGCTAGCAGTGGTTCCGAATACAGTCGGTCTGCTCACTTCAAAAATGAGAACCGTGCCCGCTGCCAGGGTGGCGGAACGGCGCTTGTACAGCCAGTGGGCGGTAGTTGCTGCCACGCCTGCTCCGGCGCCGATCAAGCCGCCTTCAGCGCCGCCCAGCAGCGCGCCCATCACCACTCCGGCGCCGCCGCCGATGGCGGTTTCGCGGGTGTCGTGGCGGTCATGGCCGCTGCCCTTGAACTGGCCTTCCTCATTGACGTCAGAGCCGTCGCGCAGGTTGGTATCTACCAGCACGGCGCTGAACGAATACTTGGCGCCGTTGGGCAAGGTGACAGAATCGGGATGCAGGCCGATGGTGGGCTTGCCGGTGATGCGCCGGGGTTCGCTGATTTTGGTGACATGACCCACCACGGTTGCGCCGCTGGGAATCAAGATTTTGCCCGATTCCATCACCGGTTGGGTCACCGTGCCCCAGAATTGGTCGCCAGACTTATTCATGAAGGTGGCCAGCGTGCTTTGCAGCTTGATGTAAACGGGGGTGCCGGGAGAGAGCGCGGATTGCGCCATGGCCGGCAGCGATAGCAGAGCAGTGGCGAGCAGAAGTGCCATTCTCTTTTTCATCAGTTCCTCCCTTTTTTGAGTGCCTGGTTCGTGTTCATCACACGTCGAAAACTTGTTCTTGCTAACCCGTTGGTTGGATTTTCCGCAACCCATCCAGAACCTGTTCCAGCGGGGCGCGGTCGGCCTGGCCGTCGCCGCGGTAAAGAAAGCGGATCACGCCGCCGCGGTCCAGAACCAGGGTTGCGGGGCGGGCGATGTGGAAAGCATCCATGCCGAGGCGGTGATACAAGCCATACGCCTTAGTTACCTGTCGGTCTTCGTCAAGCAGAAAAGGGAAGGAGACCGGATGCTGCCGCAGAAATTTTGCCGGTTTGAAGAATCCGTTCCGCTTTTCCGCCGCGATGTAGAGCACGTTGCCTCCGGCGCTGAGGATCTGGTCTTTAAGTGACTCAAACTGAGCCATGCGTTTGACGCAGTTTGGTCACCAGGTGCCGCGCAGAAATTCCAGAATGACCGGGCCGCGCTGCCACATCTCCGACGCGGCAAAATTTCCCTGGCGATTGGCGGCGGGCAGCGTGAAATCGGGCGCGCGCTCGCCAACGGCAAGGGTCTCCGTTCTTTCCTTCATCTCCTCTGGACTCTAGAACACGGTTGAGTTGACGAACAATAACCAAGGCAGTACCCAGTACTCAGTACTCAGAGCTCCAGCTTCCGAAGGCGCCTCGTGGGCGGGGCGACCGCGCCAACAACACACGTGGTTGATATAATTTTGAGTTCGGTCCGTAGCAGAAACCTTTTGGCAGAGGCAGCGAGCTGCCTCTCTACCGACATTCATTTTTTCTTCCTGAGAGTTGGCGAAGCAACCTACGAGGCAATCATGACCAAAATCCAGCAAGTTCATGCGCGCGAAATCCTGGATTCGCGAGGCAATCCCACGGTGGAAGCTGAAGTAAAGCTTGAAGGCGACGCAAAAGGCCGGGCGGCCGTGCCCAGCGGCGCCTCCACTGGCGAGCACGAAGCGGTGGAACTGCGCGATGGCGATAAAAAGCGCTACCTGGGCAAGGGCGTGCTTAGAGCGGTGGAGAACGTGAACGGCGAGATTGCTGATGCCCTGTGCGGCATGGACGCCGCCGACCAGCGCGCGCTCGACCAGAAGATGATTGAGCTGGACGGCACGGAGAACAAGTCGCGCCTGGGCGCCAATGCCCTGCTGGCGGTTTCCATGGCGGCGACACGAGCCGCGGCCAGCGCGCACCAGCTGCCGCTCTATCGCTATTTGGGCGGGCTGGGAGCGAGTCTTTTGCCGGTCCCGATGATGAACATCCTGAACGGCGGAGCGCACGCCGACAATAATGTGGATTTCCAGGAGTTCATGGCCATGCCGGTGGGCGCGCCGTCATTTTCTGAAGCCTTGCGCTGGGGCGTAGAGGTGTTTCACACCTTAAAGGGAGTGTTGAAGAAGCGTGGCTATAACACGGCGGTGGGAGATGAAGGCGGCTTTGCACCCTCGGTGAAATCGAACGTGGAGGCCATTGAAGTAGTGCTTGAGGCTATCAGCGCCGCCGGTTATAAGCCGGGCGCGCAGGTGGCGATTGCGCTCGATCCAGCGGCCAGCGAGCTTTACCAGGACGGCAAGTACGTGTTCAAGAAGTCAGACAAGTCGGCCAAAAGCTCGGAAGAAATGGTGCGCTACTGGAGCGAGTGGGCGCGGCAGTATCCCATTGTGTCGCTGGAGGACGGGCTGGCCGAAGATGACTGGAAGGGCTGGCAGATGCTGACCCGGGAGCTGGGCGGGCGTATCCAGCTGGTGGGCGATGACCTGTTCGTGACCAACGTCAAGCGGCTGCGGCAGGGAATCGAACAGAACGTGGGTAATTCCATCCTCATCAAGGTGAACCAGATCGGCACCGTCAGCGAGACGCTGGACGCGATTGACCTGGCGCGACGTAACGGCTACACCTCGGTGATTTCGCATCGCTCCGGCGAGACCGAAGATACCTTCATTGCTGATTTCGCCGTAGCCACGGCCGCGGGCCAGATCAAGACAGGTTCGGCTTCGCGGACCGACCGGGTCGCCAAGTACAACCAGCTGTTGCGCATTGAAGAACAGCTGGGCGACGGCGCGCGCTTCCTGGGATTGAAGGCGCTGAATTATCACGGGGAAACGACGGGGAAGGCGAAGGCGTAGTTTTTCACCACAGAGGACAAACAGGGGCACAGAGGAAAATCTGGGTAGTGCCATGTATTCCACAGGGGCTAAAACCCGAACCAGTAGCTCACAGTTATTCCCACGGCTAAAGCCGTGGGCTTCCACGGTGAGGGCACGTACCCGAGGAGGCGTAATATGCTATGCGAACACACGCATGAGGAACAGCAACTGTGGTGTCGGATCAAGGAACGTATACAGGATGGGATCAACGAGTCGAATTCAATGTCCCATATCGAATGCTCTGAAGTCGACGGACAGCTCACGCTATGGCGCAGGAAGCCTGATCTGCGAGAGATTGTTTTGAGCTTCAGTAGCCCGTCTCCAGTGATGTACATCCACTTTCAGCAGGAGAACACTTCCTCGTCAATTCGCTCCTTACAAGTAGACGGTGGTCATTTAATTGACTCCGCGACAAATGCGCCTTTAGAGATCGATGACCTCGTAGCAAATCTGTTTAAATTTCTCGGTTGAAAGAGAAATTTGGTGCCCGATGATATTGGGCTGAGTTTTTCCTCTGTGCCTCTGTGTCTCTGTGGTGGATTTTGCTTTTATGATGAAAAAGAATGCCGAATAGACCGAAACCGCTGATCCTCGTCATCCTCGATGGCTGGGGGTACCGCGCGGAAACCAAGGCCAACGCCATCGCCCTGGCGCGCAAGCCCACCTACGACCGGCTGTTGCGCGAGTATCCCAACACGCTGATTCATACCAGCGGGCCCTACGTGGGGCTGCCCGCGGGGCAGATGGGCAACAGCGAAGTCGGTCATCTCAACATCGGCGCCGGGCGCATTGTGCACATGGACATTACCCGCCTAGACCAGAAGATCCAGAACGGTGAATTCTTTTCCGATCCCACGCTGCTTTCGGCCATGAAACACGCGCGCAGCGGCGGGCGGCGGCTGCATTTGTTTGGGCTGGTTTCTGACGGCGGCGTCCACTCCCATCAGAACCATCTCTATGCGCTGTTGAAAATGGCCCGGCAGAACGGCACCGACCGGGTGTTTGTGCATGCCTTCATGGACGGGCGCGACACCCTGCCCACCAGCGGCGCCGGCTATCTGGAACAACTGCAGCAGAAGATGCGCGAGTACAGCGCGGGCAAAATCGCCAGCGTCAGCGGGCGCTACTACGCCATGGACCGCGACCGGCGCTGGCCCCGCATCGCCAAGGCCTTCAACGTGATGGTGCGGGGCGACGGTGAGGCCGCCCGCTACGTGGACGCGGTGCAGGGCGTGAAGGAATCCTACAACAAGGGCGTAACCGACGAATTCATCGTGCCCTTTGTGTGCGTGGACAACCGGGGCGAGCCGCTGGCCACCATTCGCGATGAGGACGCTTGCATTTGCTTCAACTTTCGCGCCGACCGGGCACGGCAGATTACGCGGGCACTGGCGCGCAACAGCGGTCTGAATGCGCAGGGCGGGAGCGACCTGCCTGACGCCGCGGGACTGGATGCTGAACTTCCCCGCG
>DASVBI010000247.1:0-2679 GCA_036375915.1 Terriglobales bacterium
AAAAAGCCAATCGGCGCTTCGACGCCACTGCGCTGTCAGCTCTGAGCCGGGCGTTCGCTCGCGAGGCGGCGTTTAAAGTCGCGGAAGAAGGATTGCGTCTGGTAGCCGGGTCGGGCGGGGTAACAGATGCCGAAATGGCAGCCTTTGAAACCAGTCTGCGATTGCCGGCTGTTCATCGCGCGCAGACGGGCCTCATAGCAGACATGGACTTCATAGCCGACGTTTTATACAACCGCGCGGCAAAAAACGCAGCGCGCGCAGCCTGATTTCATAGGTTGCAGCAGGAGCGTCATCATGGAAGATACCGCTTACCGAGCCATCGCCATTGTCGGGACGGGCGCTATTCTGCCCGACGCCCCCAACGTATCCACGTTTTGGGAGAACGTAAAAAGCGGCCGTTACAGCATCACGGAGGTGCAACCCGACCGCTGGGATCCCGCGCTTTACTACGATTCTGAACCTAGCGCCCCCGATAAAACCTATTCCAAGATCGGGGGATGGGTGCGCGATTATCCATGGGAGCCCATGAAGTGGCGCCTGGCGGTTCCACCGCGGGTGGTTGATGCCATGGATTTAGCGCAGAAGTGGGCGATCGCCTGCACCCGGGAAGCACTGGAAGACTACGGCTATCCCCAGCGCCCGCTGGACCTGGAGCGGACGGCGGTGATCCTGGGCAATGCCATGGCGGGTGAAAAGCACTACCTGACGGCGCTGCGCGTTTATTTTCCGGAATACGCCCGGGAGCTGGAGGAAAGCGGGAGTTTTGCGGCGCTGCCCGAGGCGGTGCGGCATGCCATCACGCGGGAACTGCGGGACCGCATGGGCAAGCACCTGCCCGAAATCACGGAAGACAGCATGCCGGGCGAATTGGCCAACTGTATTGCCGGCCGAATTGCGAATATCTACAACTTTCACGGGCCCAATTATGTGGTGGATGCGGCGTGCGCTTCGGCGATGGCGGCCATCAGTTCGGCCGCCGAGGGCCTGGTGCAGAACGACTTCGACGCGGTGATTACCGGCGGCATTGACCGCAACATGGGCGCCTCCACCTTCGTTAAGTTCTGCAAGATCGGAGCGCTCTCTGCGACCGGCACCCGTCCATACGCGGAGGGCGCAGATGGCTTTGTGATGGGCGAAGGCGCCGCCATCTTCCTGCTCAAGCGACTGGCCGATGCCGAGCGGGACGGGGACAAAATTTACGCGGTTCTGCGCGGCATAGGCGGATCGAGCGATGGAAAAGGGAAGGGAATTACCGCTCCCAACCCGATCGGACAGAAGCTGGCGGTGGAGCGCGGATGGCGGAACGCCGGTCTGTCGCCTGCGACCGCCACTTACGTTGAGGGACACGGAACTTCAACTCGCGTGGGCGACGTGGTCGAAGTGCAAAGCCTGGTGGATGTGCTGAGCGGATTCCACCTCCCGACCGGGTCGGTGGCTCTGGGCTCGGTGAAGTCCAACATTGGCCATCTGAAGGGAGCTGCCGGCGCGGCCGGCTTCCTGAAAACAGCCCTGGCGCTTCGCGACAAGGTGCTGCCGCCCAGCGTCAATTGCGCGCGCCGCAATCCGGATATTGACTTTGCTCATTCCCCGGTGCGGGTTAATACCGAACTGACGCCGTGGACAGTTCCAGCAGATAGCGTGCGCCGCGCCGGCTTGAGTGCCTTCGGGTTTGGCGGCACGAATTTTCATGCCGTGCTCGAAGAATACATTCCCCACCGGCTGAACGGAAATGGCAAGCGGTCGGCGGCGGTTGGCGAGATTGCGGCTGCGGTTAGGGATGAGCCCTCCCTTCAGGGAAAGGATGGCCCGCGTAGTTCCGCGTCTTCTTACAAAGCTCCGTTGCGCGGCGCGGCAGTCATAGGCGCTGCTTCCGAGAGTGCCCTGGTCGAGCGTTTGCAGGCAGTCAAGAGGGAAGCGGAGGCAGGGCGCGCACCCGCGCCGGCAACTCCGGCGGAGGCGGACCTGCGTGCGCCCGAGCGCCTGGCCATTGACTACGCCGATGCCGCGGAATTGGCAAGCAAAGCGGGCAGCGCGCTCAAGGCGCTAGCGGCCAACCAGGCGCCGGTATGGAAGGCCCTGCGCGCCCAAGGCATCTTCCGCAGACATGGGCCCGCGCCCAAAGTGGCGTTCCTTTATACCGGCCAAGGTTCGCAGTACGTCAACATGCTCCAGCCGCTGCGTGCCAGCGAACCGATTGTGGCGGAGACTTTTGCCGAGGCGGATCGCGTCATGACCCCTTTGCTGGGTAAGCCGCTCAGCAATTTCATCTTCATAGATGGAGCCGATGCGGCCGCGGTGGCAGCCGCGGAAGAAGATCTGCGGCAGACGGCTATCACCCAGCCCGCGGTGCTGGCGACCGACATGGCCCTGACCAGGCTTTTGGCCGCTTACGGCATTGAACCCGACTTCACCATGGGACACAGCCTGGGCGAGTATGGAGCTCTCATCGCCTCCGGCGCTCTCCCCTTCGAAGACGCGCTGGAGGCGGTAAGCGCGCGTGGCCGCGAAATGACTCGCGTGTCGCTGCATGATAACGGGCGGATGGCGGCGGTATTCGCGCCCCTCGGGGAGATCGAGCGAATTCTAAAGACGGTCGATGGCTACGTGGTGATCGCCAACATCAATAGCGAAAGCCAGGGTGTGGTAGGCGGCGCCAGCCATGCGGTTGAGCAGGCTTTG
>DASVBI010000222.1:0-3591 GCA_036375915.1 Terriglobales bacterium
CTCCCAGGTACTGCAGCACCCGGGCCGCGCTCCACAGCGAAGCCACATCGGTGTGCGCCACCAGCAGCACGTATTCTGAAAGGTTGCACACCAGGCGGGTGGCCGCATCCAGCCGGGTGGAGGTGTCCACCACGATATAGCGGTAATGGCTCACCAGGATGTCGAACAGGGCGGCAAACTCGCTGGTCGTGGGTTCGATGGAAGTCGGTGTGCTCGTTCCCGCCAGCAGGTGCAGGCCGTCGGGATGGCGGGTCATGAAGCTTTCCAGCAGGGAACCGTCCATGCGGTGCAGGTTGCGCAGCGCGTCGGCGATGGTGAACAGCGGTTTCACGTTCAGATGCAGGGCGGCATGGCCCAGCGGCGCCAGATCCACCAGCGCCACGTTGCCGTGCGCGGCGTGCAGGGAGAGCGCGATGTTGACCGCCACCGTAGTGGCGCCTGTGCCTCCCTTGGCGTTCACGATGCTGAACACCTTGCCCCGGCGCCCGCTCTGCCCGTGCTTGCGCTGCGCCGCGGTCAGCCGCACAAACGCTTCCAGCAGGGCGGTGGTGGTGGTGGGCCTCTCGATGAACTCGCGCGCTCCCGCCCGCATGGCATTCACAATCACCTGCGGCTGCGACATGCTGCCCACGGCAAAAACCGCCGCCGTGGTTACCTCCGCCCGCAGCGTTTCGATGGCGCGAATCGCCGCCGAGGCGTTGTCGTTGGGGATATCCACCAGCAGCACGTCCGGGCTCACTCCCTGGATCCGCCGCAACAGCGGATCGGTGGCGGCCACGGGAAACGTGGGACAACTGTGCACCGTCCGCGCCACATTGGTGCCGTCCACCAGCACCTGCAGCACCGAGCGTTGCTCGTCGTCGCTCGCCAGTATTACCACCGCCAATTCAGCCATCGTTCACTACCTTCCCTGGGAAAGTCTTGCCTGCCTTGCCCTTCTCCTCCACCCGCCACTAGGGTCCCTGGATAAGACGTACCGGAATCGCCGCTGGCCCCGTGCCCGTGCCCGGACCTGCGCCCTGGGAGGTGCCGCAGGAGCTGGCATTTACGAAATGGGCGGTGATGTTGCCCTGGTTGTCCGGCACATTGTCAATAAAAAATTCCGCAAATCCCACGAAGGGCACCGGCTGCTTGCCGGGATCCAGAGTGGAATTGCAGTTGTCCCACACCGGCGCCGTAATCAGCGACTGGCTGGTATCGCGCAGTTGCGAGCAATTGCCCTGATAACAATAGGTAAAATCCGGGCTGGGATTGGTGGGCACCGGGGGGGCCGGGTTATCCGGCGACCAGATGTCGGGCGGGGTGCCGATCAGGTCCGATACGCCAACATACGTCTTCTGCTTCATCTTGCCGTTTTCGGTGTTCAGCAGGTCTCCACAGGAACCGCTGAAATTCTGCAATATGGTCGTATCCACATTGCAGGCAGGATCATTCAGGCAGTGCGAAATAGCGCAACTGTAGGTGTTGGCGCCGTTGCCGAAATCCAGCGAGTAGTATTGGCTGGGCACGCCGCTGTTGTTGGGAGTCTGCGACTGCCCCACCGGACGCAGCGTGATGTCGGTGCCGCGCCTGGTTTGCGCGAAGTTGGTCAGCAGCGGCGCTCCCGTATTGGGGTCCGTCACATTGGGGTTAAACATGACCTGCTGATATCCGGCGCACGCGGTGGAGATGACTGGAGCCGTGGCCAGCGCCGTGTTGGCGATGAAAAAAGGTTTCAGGCAATGGCTCCCGCCTGCCTGCGAACTGGCTTCCGCCGTCGCCCGGGTGGTCACCCCCACCGAGTTCCAGCCGATGGCGCGGGCAAAAAACGTGCCAATGCCCGCTGCTCCCGTGCGGGCGACGTACACCGTTACCCGCCGGTTGGGGCTGTCCACGCATACCGCCGTGCTGGCGTTGTTGGCGGGGCAGGGCGAGGCCGTAAGAGGCGCGCCAAAATCCGCCGCCGTCAGGCTTTGCCCCAGAATCTTGTTCTGCACCGCGGTGGATACGGCCGCGTTGGCCACCGTGGCCGCCGCCGGGTTGGGTGAGTTGGTAAACACGAAGGCTCCCGCCAGAGCCCCCGCGTCCGCCGCGTGCTGGGCGCTGGTGCGCGCCGTGTACAAAATTCCCACATCAATGGCCAGCGCGGCAAACGCGAACAGCACCACGATGAACAGCGCCACCAGGGGCAGCGTCATCCCTCGTTCCCGCCGGGTCTTGCGGCCAGCCTTCATTTTCCGCCTCCCCCGGGCTTGCTTCCATCAAACTTGTTCTTGTCCAGAAAGGGCTGCGGGTACTGCGGCAGCGGCGGCGCCACCCTGTCCGGCGACACCTTCTTGGCCGTCACCAGCACCATCAGCTCCGAGTTGCTCTTGGACAGGCTCTTGCTGCGGAACAGCGCCCCCAGCACCGGAATGTCGCCCAGCCCGGGAATCTTGTTCAGCTGGCTGGTCACCCGGTTGTCCATCAGGCCGGCGATCACGAAGCTCTGTCCGTCCTGCATCTGAAATTCGGTTTCCGCCTTGCGCGTGCTCAGCGCCGGCACCACGAAGCCGGATATGGTCAGCGCGTTGGCGAAGTCCAGGGCGCTCACTTCCGGCGCCACCTTCAGGTGGATGTCGCCGTTAGGCATGATCTCCGGCGTGAAGCTCAGCCGCACTCCGAACTCCTTGAACTGGATGGATACCGCGGTGAAGCCCGCTCCCGGCTGCACCACCGGGAAGGGAAACTGGCCGCCGGCCAGGAAGCTGGCTTCCTTGCCGTTCATGGCGATCAAGTTGGGCTCGGCCAGGATCTGCAGCAGGTTCCTGTTCTGCAAAGCCTTGATCACCACTCCCAGGTGAATGTCGGGACGGAACAGGAACATGTTGAGCGTGTCCTGTATGGTCTGGCTGGAGGTAAATACCGTTCCCGGCTGGCGCGGGATTACGTCCGTGATCTGTTGCGGCCCGAAGCCGCCGAACTGCTGCGTGCTGATGGTGCCCAGGGTGTTGGTGGCCCCGGTGGACAATATGTTCACCCCCAGCTGGGTGAGCGCACTGCGGTCCACTTCTGCAAACTTCACCTCCAGCAGCACTTCCTGCGAGCCCACCGGCCCGAAGGTGAGCACGTTGACCACGTTCTTGCTGTAGGCTTGGGCGATCATGCCCGCGCGCTTGGCCACGTCCTCGGTGGAAACGTGCCCGGAGAGCACGATGGCCGCCCGCGAGGGCGATACCTCAATGCGCTCTTCCGGAAAAATGCGGTGAATCTCTTCCGCGCAGGCGGTCACGTCCACATCCACCCGCAGGTCGAAGCTGCGCGAGCGCTCGGCTTCATCCCAGATGAGCAGCGAAACCTCGCCCGGAGAGCGGCCGTGAACCAGAATCTGCGTGGGCGTTACCACGATGGCGTCGGCCACGTTGGGATCGGTCACCGAGACCCGCTTCAGCCGTTCCGTGGTGTTGATGAGCAGCGACTTGCCCACCATCACCCGCAGCGGCGCCGGGCCGCCCTCGGGCGCCTGCGCGCTGGCCGCCGACGGTCCCGCCGGAGCGGCGGGCTGGGTCTGTGGCGCGGGCGCGGAAGGCTGCGCCGTCTGTTGTCCGGCTGTGACCGCCTCCGGATTGGGTG
>DASVBI010000741.1:0-2080 GCA_036375915.1 Terriglobales bacterium
GGCCCTCGACAGCAAGGGAAACCTGGCGGCTGCCACTTCCACCGGCGGCACGCTCAACAAAACACCGGGACGAGTGGGAGACTCCTCGCTGATCGGCTGCGGCTGCTACGCCGATAACCAGAGCGCGGCGGTTTCCACCACCGGCTGGGGCGAGCCCATCATGAAGCTCGTGCTGGGGAAGTGGACGGCGGACCGGGTGGCCGCGGGCGCGCCGCCGCAACAGGCGGCCAGCGAAGCCATCACTTACCTGCAGCGGCGGCTGAGCGGTCACGGCGGAATCATCGCGCTCGACGCCCAGGGCCGGCTGGGAATCGCCCACAATACCCCGCGCATGGCCTGGGGGTTTGCCACCTCGGAGCAGCAGGCCAGTGGGATAAAGCGGTGAGCCGGGGCGCGACGACCTCGCCACAGCCGGCCGGATGCCGCCGCTAAGTCCCCGCCCCTTTCTGGTCACCTCTATTTCCCCTCTACGCGCTTGCCTTTAGGCCGCGCCTGATGTAAAAACCAGCGGAATTCACGTTCCAAGTCCGGCTTCGGCTCCCCGCGCTGGCGGGTTGCAAAACCCGCAAGAGCTGGATTGCGTGCTGGTGTCCGCAAACGAAGCACGACAGGAGTTCCCATGAACAAATTGGTGAAGCTCGGCTATGCGTTGAGCGTGCTGCTGCTGGCCGCTACCGCAGTGGCGCAATCGGCGGCCACCGCGGAACTGCACGTGACGGTGAAGGACCCTAAGGGCGCGCTGGTGAGAGAGGCCACCGTGGCGGTGCGCAACGAAGCGCAGAATTTCGGGCGCGCCACCAGCAGCAATGTCAACGGCATGTACCAATTCCTGCTGCTTCCTCCCGGGCGCTACGCGGTAAGCGTGGAGGCCTCAGGCTTTGCTAAGACGGTGGCGCAGAACGTGACCCTGACCGTCGGCCAGGTGGCGGAACTGCCGGTAACGCTGCAGCTGGCCACCGTGTCGGAGACGGTGAGCGTGACTACCGAGGCGGAACTGGTGGAGACGCAGCGCACCGCTTCGACCACCACCATCAACCAGGAGCGCATCGAGAACCTGCCCATCAATGGGCGCAATTACATCAATTTTGCTCTGACCGATTCGCAAGTGGGACGCGATACGGCGCCCAGCATCGGGGCGGCGCCTACGTCGGGACTGAACTTTGGTGGCCAGCGGGCGCGCGACAACCAGGTGAACGTGGACGGGGCCGACGCGGTGGACAACTCGGTAAACGGCATCCGCTCCACCGTTTCGCAGGAGGGTGTGCAGGAGTTTCAGATCGTCAACAATAGCTATGCTCCGGAGTACGGGCGGGCTTCTGGCGGAGTGGTCAACATCATCACCAAGTCCGGATCCAACCAGTTCCACGGCGATGTGTTCGGTTACCTGCGCAATCGCAATTTGCAAGCCACCAACCCCTTCAGCGTGGACGCATCCGGCAAGGTCTCCAATCCGGGCTATACCCGGGTGCAGGCGGGCACGGCCTTCGGCGGGCCCATTGTCAAAGACAAGACGTTTTACTTTTTCTCTTTCGAAACTACGCGCCGGCATGAAACCGGCTTTTCCAACATTGGGGCCAACAATTTTGGCCTGGTGCCCTTCGACACCACGCTGGTCGGCATGCCCTTCGGCGTGCTCCAGTTGACCCCCGACCAGGCGGGCTTCCTCACCAACCCCGCCGTGCTCGCGCTGGAGCAGGCTGACCCGGCCTTCGCGCAGGCGGTGGGCACATACGCCGCCGCCGCGGGCGGGGCCTCTGGGGTGGCGCTGAACGGAGTGGTGCCCCAGAACCTGGGTCCGCTGGCAGGAGGCGGCCTGCCTATTTTCCCCAGCAGCGGGGCGCCGCTGCCGGCCTCCTTTGTGCCCATGACATCGCTGGTGGGCAACTACCCGATTTTTGAAGGCACCAGCCTGTACTCGCTGCGCCTGGACCACCGCATCAGCACCAACAACCAGCTCATGCTGCGCGGCGGGGTCAGCCCCAGCACTACCACCGGCATCCAGGTGAACGCGCAGGGCCCGCAGAACTTCGGCCAGAACGCTTATTCGCGCACCTCGCGGCAGACCTACCGGGATTTCAGC
>DASVBI010000475.1:0-8820 GCA_036375915.1 Terriglobales bacterium
CCGTAGGGCCTGAAGGCCAGGATGACGCCTTCCTGAGGAAGGCGGGCCGCGGGCGAGGGCGCCCGCGCCACAAAACGCTATTAGGGGCGCCCGCGCCACCAGCACCAGGCAGGGTTTCACAACAAATTCACCGATATGTAACTCGCTGTTAACATCCGCGAGCTATTCTCACCCTGGTTTTCCACACATACCGGATTGAGGTGTTGCCATGGCCCTGCCCGCGGAAGTGGTTCCTCAAGGCTCTTCGTCCGAGCACGCTTATCTGGTGGGTCTTACGCTGCGCGCCTGCCGATTGGCGAAGGAAGCAGCCTCCCATGCCGCGGATGCCCTGGGTTCGGGCGCGCCCGCGCTTTATAGCAAAGTGGACGAGTGCGAGAAAGAGCTGGACCGGCTGGACCGCGAACTCGATCAGCGGCTGAGCGGGGGGTTGGCGCAAGCCAGCGAAGCCCAGCGACGCGAACTGCTGGCGTGCATGAAATGCATGACCGACCTGGAACGGGTTGGCGACCTGGTGGCCAGCTTTGCTTCAGCCGCCCGCGCCGTGGGGCCGCGCCTGGAAAGCCGTGACGTGCAGGATCTGATCCGGATGTCGTCGGTTTTGGAAAAGATGCTCGCCGATGCGGAAGCGGCGTTTGCCGGGCGCGACGTCAACCGCGCCATTCACGTACTGCGCAGCGACGGGGAATTGGATCGTTTGCGCAACCTGGTTTTTGTCCGCCACATTGAAAATCCGGAAGGCGAGCCCTGCCGGGAGAGCATCCAGGTGCTGCTCATGGCCCAGGCTCTGGAGCGGGCCGGGGACCACGTCAAAAATGTCGGCGAGGAAGTGTGCCATTTTGTGAGCGGCAATACGCTGCGGCATGTCTTGCGCAACGCTAGCAAATCCGAAGAGCAAATGTTTCTGGAGTGGCTCCGGCAGGGCCGCCCAATCGGCGAGTGAGCCGCGCCGATTACGCAGGCACAGGTTTGAACGTCAGCCGGAAGGCTGTTGCCTCTTAACCGCCGGATCCCCTCTCAGCACCGCAGGTTTCTCCACCGTGGCCGGGTCGCGTGTACCGCGCGCGAGCCGAAGCAGCAGCTAGTTGCGCGCGCTCAGCAGGCGCGGGCCGGTTGGCCTGGCGACCTTGGCATTGTCCTCGGCAGTCACAAAGACCTCAAAGTTGCGCTCTCTGGTGGTGGTGGAGTAAGTAGCCTCTTGCTTGTCGTTGACCTGCAGCACTCCGTGATTCTGAGGAGGCTGCCCCGGCGGCTGAACCCAAACCACATAGGCCGCCTTCGCCGGATGCAGCCCATCCGGGTTGGCCAAGTGCTTTACCTGCAGGTTGATGTAGGTGGTGCCGCTGGTATCGTGAGAAACCCCCATGGTGCCGCTGGCTGCGGGCAGGGCGGGGCTCACCGTCAGTTGCCGCATCTGCTGCCCCCAGGCGGCCAGGGCCAACAGCAGCAGGCACAGGATAAAACCGAAATGGCGTCGCATAGCTCTCTCCTGGGTTCTTCGATGATTGCGCCTGCGTCGCTTGTTGTGCCTGGCTGCCAGGCAGGCTGGAAGCCGTGCTGCTGCAGGCCGAGGCTGCAGGTGCAGGGGGAATCCAGCGGCTAACCCGGGGCCACGGTGCTGGCGTCTAAGCAAGCGCGGAGTGGGAGCGCCGGCAAAGCCCGGCAGAGGGGATTTATGAAAAAGCTGATAGGAATCACTGTAGTTTTGTTGCTGGCCGGCATGGCCTTCGCCGATACGCCCAGTGAACGCATGCAAAAAGCCGGGGAGGTACTGCACCAGATCATGGCCACGCCTGACAAAGGCATTCCCAATGAAGTGTTCGATAAAGCCAAGTGCGTGGCGGTGGTGCCGCACATGCTGAAAGGCGGTTTTGTGTTCGGCGCCAAACACGGCAAAGGCGTCGCCATTTGCCGTACCGCCTCCGGCTGGAGCGCGCCTGATTTCTTCACCATCGGTGGAGGAAGCTGGGGAGCACAGATCGGAGTGGAGGGCGTCGACCTGGTGATGATGATCATGAACCAGCAGGGCATGGACCAGCTGCTGAAGAACCGGCTCCAGGTGGGGGGCTCAGCTTCCGCCTCGGCCGGCCCGGTGGGGAGACATGCTTCCGCCGGAGTGGATTGGAAGATGAACTCGCCCATCCTGACCTATTCGCGCAGCAAGGGCGTGTTTGCCGGGGTGGATCTGGAAGGCGCGGTCATCGAGCCGGACGAAGATGCCATGCGCGAGGTTTACGGTCACGTACTGCCCGCCAACCAGGTGCTGACTGGGCAAGTGAAGGTGCCGGCATCGGCGCAAAATTTTATCGCCGCCGTCAGCCAGGCCAACATGCAAGCCAAAGCCAGCAAGTAGACAAGCTTAATCCCATGCGCGGAGAGGGTCTCGGGCGACAAGCGCGAGGCCCTTTTTTTTCTGTCGCCCACCGCCCTGCCTCACCTGGCAAAACGCGTGTGATTTGAATCGGCGTCCACGCCCGGTATAATCCCGGGTTCTCGTTCCACAGCGCCCTGGCGGGGAGGCCAAATGGCAGACGACAACTGCGGCAGTTGGGCACGGCGCGACTTTCTGCGCACGGTAGCGGGTTCGGTGGCGCTCACCGCCGGCACCAGCCTGTTCGGGCGCACGCGCGTGCTCAAGCTTTCCGCCGCTGCTCCGCCCACGCCACACGACCGCCTGGAGCCGGACTGGTACCGGCGCAAAATCGCCCAGGTGCAGGGCGAGCTGGATAAGCGCGGCCTGGATGCGCTGCTGCTGTTGCACGCGGTGAACGTCATCTACACCACTGGCTATTTTCACCTCTCCACCGAGCGTCCGCTGGCCGCCTTCATTCCCAAGACTGGGGAGCCGGCGCTGTTCATCCCCGAACTGGAAGCCGACCAGGTGAAGCTGTGGTGGATCAAAGACTATGAAACGTATTTCGACTATCCCGGGCCGGTGAACCGCGTGCGCTGGATAGCGGAGCGCATCGCGCGCCGCGGCTTCGACCGGGCGCGCATCGGCATTGAAGAGCCCACGCAAGGGCGGCTCAACCAGCTCTGCCTGGGCGCGCCCAACGCCAGCTTCGTGAATGCCGACGACATCGTGGAGCACCTGCGCTGGGTAAAAGATGAGGATGAGCTGCGCATCATGCGCCGCGCCATGTATTTTGCCGATTACACGGTGCAGGCCGGGCGTGATTTCGTGGCCCGCCGTGGGGCGGTGACGGAAGACCAGATCCTGAAGGCCAGCGCCGACGCGGTGGCCGAGAAGATGTCGCGCGAACTGCACGATGTGGTGGGTGTGGGAATTGATCCGCCGTTTGGCGGCCTGGTCCCCTTCGGACGCCGTTCCGCCTTCCCCCACGCCGTGCCCAGCAAAGACGTGCTCAAGCGCGGCGACCCGCTGATCCTGAGTTTCGGGGCGCAGATGGGCGGTTACAACGTGGAATGTGAGCGTTCCTTCTGCGTGGGGCGGCCCGGCGACCACGCCAAACGCATGTTTGACGCCATGCTGGCCGCGCATGACGCCGCGGTTTCAGCCATGAAAGAGGGCGCCATCGCCCAGGACGTGGACAAGCTCGGGCTGGACCAGATTCGCAGCGCCGGTTTTGCTGCTTTCATCCGCCACCGCTGCGGGCACGGCATAGGCCTGGAAGCGCACGAGTCGCCCTGGATCGCCGAAGGCGACACCACCGTGCTCAAGGCGGGCATGACGTTCAGTTGTGAACCGGGAGTTTACGATCCCAGTTTTGGCGGCTTCCGCCACTCCGATACGGTGGTGGTCAGCAAAAGCGGCGGGGAGGTTATCAATAAATATCCCACCCGGCTGCAGCAGATGATTATCGAAATCTGAGCGCGCGCCTTTGCGGCAACTCTGGCAATTTTGCAGCCGCGGAGGTATCTTGATTTGGAATGCTCCGGTTGCGCGCAGCCACGGTTTGCCTGCTGGCGTTGAGCGTGGTGTTGCTGGGGTTGTGTCCGCTGGCTCCGGCGGTAGCGACGGTTCCGGTCCACTTTCCTCCCTGCCATTCGAACGTTCCCGCAAGCGGCCCGCACTCCTGCTGCGTAGTCGTCCATCATCAGCCGGCGCTGGTTCGGCCTGCGCTGGAGAACTGTTTTGCCCTGGCAGCACCGCCAATGATGGTGTCATCGCAGGCGGAAAGGGCGCAGGCCCGTTCAGTCACTGCGGGCGATGACGCTCCCAGCCCGCCATTCCTCTGCCCTGTCTTGCGCATCTAGTCCTTTTCCACCTCTCCATTTCCGGGATGGAAACAGGCGTCCTTTGCTGCGAAGCGCGCGGTTGGAGGTCTCTTTGCGGATATTGTTGCGGTTGTTTGTTGTGCTGTTGTTCGCCATTGAGCAATACGGCTGGGGAGTGCCCGCTCCGAGATGTTCGCCAGCACAAGAGCAAATGCCGGGCATGCAGCAGAGCACTGCGCAGCAGCGGGAACATTGCCACATGCCGCAGATGGCTCACGCCCTGCCGGGGACGAGTCCGCTGGTTGCCACCGTTCTCCAACACACCGACTCGGGCACCAGCCTGGAGCCCCTCTCGACACCCGTGCCGATGCTGATGACAACAGCTGGAAAGTGGCGGTTAATGTTTCACGGCGAAGCCTTCCTCAATGAATTGCAGCAGAGCGGCCCGCGCGGCGCCGACAAGCTGTTCTCGACCAACTGGTTTATGCCCATGGCGCAGCGACAGCTCGTTCCCGGCCAGTTAACAGCGCGCGCCATGTTCAGCCTGGAGCCCGCCACCGTGAGCGAGCGCCGCTACCCCGAGCTATTTCAGGAGGGCGAAACAGCCTATGGACGGCCCATAGTGGACGGTCAGCACCCGCATGACCTCTTTATGGAGTTGGCCGTTTTCTATGACCTGAAGCTCAGCGGGCACGCCCTGCTCTCGTTTTACGGAGGTCCAGTAGGCGACCCGGCCATGGGTCCCACTGCTTATCCCCACCGCGCTTCCGCTTCGGAGAATCCCATGGCTCCGCTCGGCCATCACCTGGAGGATTCCACGCACATTGCCGACGACGTGATTACGGCAGGCCTCACATACCGAAGGGTGCGCTTCGAGGCCTCGGGCTTCCATGGGCGCGAGCCCGACGAAGACCGCTGGGATATGGACGCGGGCAAAATTGATTCCTGGTCCACGCGTGTAACCGTAAGCCCGGCGCAGAACTGGAGCGTGCAATATTCGATTGCGCACCTTACTAGCCCGGAGGCCATCCGCCCTGTGGAGGACGTGCGCCGCATGACCGCGTCCGTGATGTATAACCGGCCGCTCGGCCGCGGCAACTGGGCCAGTACACTGCTCTGGGGCCGTAACCGCGGCCTCAACGAACACCAGATTGGCAACGGCTATCTGGCGGAATCCACTCTGCATTTCCTGGATCGGAACAATGTCTGGGGAAGGATAGAAAACGTGGATCGCACCAGCGATTTGCTGGGCGGCGCTCCCGCGACTCTGAACGCGCCGGAGCCATTCCTGGCCCGGGTGCAAGCCTACACCGCGGGTTATGACCGCGAATTTTCCTGGCTGCCGGAAGTTTCCAGCGCGCTGGGCGGCCAGGTAACCTTCTATGGCAAGCCGGCTTTCTTGACTCCTGTGTATGGAACGCATCCGGTCGGATTCCTGCTGTTTGTGCGATTCCGCCCCGCGGCCCACATGCATTGATGCTTGGGCAGAGCGGCGTCAAATCTGAGGGCTCTCGGGCTTCAATTCCACCACCAGGCCGTCTCCCCATCCGTATTTCTCCCGGGATAGCTGCTGCACGGCGGCATGGAGTTCCGCTTCGGCGGCGGCATCAACAATCCTGGCGCAAGCCGCAAACCGCTTCTCTTGCACGCGCACATCAACCTGGGGATTGGCCCTGACATTGCTCACCCAGTGGCTGGTGGCAAACTCTGCGATCACGTAGTAAAGCCCGTTCCGGCGGGTGAACCAGATCTCAATTTCCCGAGGCAGCTTGCTGTGCCGCCCCTTGGTGGTCAAGTACAGGTAAGCAGGGTCAATGTGGTTCGTCATGGCAGGTTAGAGACGCGACTTGCCGCGTCTGCAGCTATTGAATCAAGGAGACCTTGCAAGCAAGGTCTCTACCAAGTTTATTTCCTGCCCTGCAGCAAATTGCAATCAGGGGCAAACCGATGCATTTCAGCACTTCAAAGCACATCCCAGGTCAACTTCCTGCGCGGCAACAGGGCGCATCCTGCTCTCATCTCAGTTAGCGGCAACTGGGTGGCGGAGATCAGGTGAAACTTACTATTTTTGGCCTAACGCTCTCATCTTCCTGGGGTAATGGACACGCCACTCCTTACCGGGCCTTGCTCCGCGCCTTGCACCGCCTGGGCCATGAATGCGTTTTCTACGAGAAGGACGTGGAATATTACTTCTGGCGGCGTGACTTCGCCTCTTGTGACTACTGCGAACTGGTGCTGTACCCGGAGTGGGAGTCGGTACGGCGCCAGGCTCTGGCGGACGCTGCCTCATCCGACGTGGTGATGATTGGCAGCTACTGCCCAGGCGGTGCCCGTATTGGTGAGGAAATCCTGACCCTTCCCGGCCCGCTGCACGTTTTTTACGTCCTGGACTCCGCCATCACCTTGGAGAAACTGCAGGCGGGAGGGGTGGAATATCTTACGGCCGAGCAGATTCCCGCTTACAACCTCTATCTTTCCTTTACCGGCGGCTCCATTCTGCGCGAACTGGAAACGGTTTGGGGCGCGCGGCGGGCGCGGCCGCTCTACGGTTGTGTGGATCCGGAGGTGTATATGCGAGTGCCGCCGCAGCCGCAGTTTCAGTGCCGGCTCAGCTACATGGGCACGCACTCTGCGGACCGCCAGCACAAACTGGAGGAGTTGTTCCTGGGGCCGGCACGGCAGCTGCCGGATGAGCGCTTTGTGCTCGCCGGCTCCCTGTATCCGCGCGACTGGAGCTGGCCGGCCAATGTGGCGCGCTTCGACCACGTGCCCCCGGCCGAGCATCCTGCCCTGTATTCCTCCTCCCGGGCCACGCTGAACATTACCCGCGAAGGCATGGCGCGCACCGGCTACTGTCCCTCCGGCCGTTTTTTCGAAGCGGCTGCCTGCGGCACTCCCATTTTCTCCGACTGGTGGGAAGGACTAAACGAATTCTTCAGTCCGGAAGAGATTGTGCGGGTAAGCAGCGCCGGCGAGGTCCTGGCCGCCCTGGGCAGCGGTGACGGGCAGCTCGCGGCCATGTCGGCCCGCGCCCGCCAGCGCACCCTCGAGGAGCACAGCGGCGAGCGCCGTGCGCAACAGTTAGTCAGCTGCTGTGAGGAGGCTTTTTCGGCCCGCAGCCAGGATTCGCTGGAGGTGGCGTCATGATGGGCGTTATTCCCGCCGCCGGGGCCGGACAGCGAATTCAACCTCTGGGCTGCTCCAAAGAGCTCTTGCCCGTTGGTTCACGTCTGGTGAACGGGGTGCAGCGCCCCAAAGCGGTGGCCGAGTATCTGGTGGAACGCATGATCGCCGCCGGCGCCGGCCAGATCTGCATGGTGATTTCCGCGGAGAAAACCGACATCATCCGCTATTTCGCCGAGCGCGAATACGCCGCCGAAATTTTCTACGTGGTGCAGCAGCAGCCGCTGGGACTGTGCGACGCGCTTTTCCGCGCCGAACCCTTTGCCCGGCAGCATGAGCAGGTGCTCATTGGCCTGCCTGACACCATCTGGTTCCCGGAAAACGCTTACCGCGCCGCGCTTGATGCCCACCCCGACGCAGAGGTGAACCTGGTGCTGTTTCCGGTGATGGATCCCGCCGCTTTCGATGCGGTGGTTTGCGACCAGTTGGGATATGTGCAGCGGGTGGAAGTCAAGAAGCCGGAAGCGCAGTCGCAGTGGATTTGGGGCGCGGTCACCGCCACCGGGCACGCCTTCCACGCCTTGAAGCTGCTATGGGAGGCGCGGCACCGCGAAGATCTCTTTCTGGGCGACCTGCTCAATGCGTACATCTCGGCCGGCAACGTGGTTCGGGCCACGCACGCCGGTGAACACTACATGGACGTGGGCACACTGGAGGGTTATCGCACGGCACAGGATTTTCTCCGCGCCATGGCCGAGCTCCGGTTGCCGCAGGCGGCTTGAGCCGGGCTCAGCTCTGGGAGCGCAGGATTTCGCGAATTTCCCGGTTGATGCGGGCCGCGTCGCGGGCGGCATTATCAATCAGTTCCACCCACTTCTTGTTGCTGTCGTCGAGCTTGGCCTGGGCCAGCAGGTAGGAAGCCTGCATGACGGTTTCAATAGAATTGCTCAAATCGTGAGCCAGCGTGCGCAGCCGCATAACTACTTCAGGCGCCAGTTTTGCCGGAGGTGAGGTCGGTGGGGTCATGAGTTCCTCGTGCCGTTCACAATTATCTAGGATGCCGCAAGCGGGCGGGTCGGAGGTTCAAAGTTGTCCAGCCCTGAAGTTGGACAGCGGATTGGGCCCGAAATGTTGCTGCCCCCTTGTATCTTTTCTGACTCTCCCCGGGGCGGACGACGGCATGAGATCTGCCGCCGGTTTGACACTCCGGGGAGTGCCTGTAACAATATTATCGTAGTTCTTCCTTAACACAGCCGGTTTGGCTGTCTTGTTCGTCACGCGCCGAAGTGGCGGAATTGGCAGACGCGCATGGTTCAGGTCCATGTACCCGCAAGGGTGTGGGGGTTCGAGTCCCTTCTTCGGCACCAACGCTCAAGGTGCGTCGCAGTCTCCGTTACGGTCTGACCATTGCCGTTACAGCCCGGTCATTTTCTCCAGGCGCTCGGGATAGCGGGCTCCTGCCACTTTGATTTTCGACGCGGCGGCAGCTATGTCTCGCAGGTCTTCGGGCGACAAGTGGAT
>DASVBI010000230.1:0-2419 GCA_036375915.1 Terriglobales bacterium
CGTGTCCAGCCTGCCCCAGCCCGCCTCGACCGCCCTTTCCACGCTGCACCAGTTCTTCGGGCCGGGCGGGCTGCTCTCTCGCACTCACCCCGCGTACGAGTTTCGCCGCGGGCAGTTGCAGATGGCGCAGGCAGTGGAGCAGGCGCTGGCGGAAAAGCGCCACCTCATCGTGGAAGCCGGTACGGGCACGGGCAAAACCCTGGCCTACCTGCTGCCCATCATCCGCGCCGGCAAGCGGGTGCTGGTTTCCACCGGCACCAAGAACCTGCAGGAGCAGCTTTTCTATAAAGATATCCCGTTCCTGGAACAGGCGCTGTTTCCCGAGGGTGACCGCAAGCTGCGCGTCTGCTACATGAAGGGGCGCAACAACTATCTGTGCCGCAAGAAGCTCTACGACCTTACCGGGCAGCCGGTGCTGAGCGGCCTGGAGGAAATCGAGCAGTACCGGGCCATCGCGGAGTGGGAGAAGACCACGGAAACCGGAGACCGGGCGGAGCTGTCGGAGCTGCCGGAATCGAGCTCGCTGTGGCCGCATCTGGACGCGCGCTCCGACAAGTGCCTGGGCCAGAAGTGCAGCCAGTGGGAACGCTGCTTCATCACCGAGATGCACCGGCGGGCGCTGGAGAGCGACATCGTCATCGTCAACCATCACCTGTTTTTCGCCGACCTGGCCATCAAGCAGTCGGCCGAGGGCGCGCCCGATGCCGGCATTCTGCCGGAATGCGCGGCGGTCATCTTCGATGAAGCGCACGAACTGGAAAATGTGGCCGGGAGCTATTTTGGGGTGACGGTCAGCAACTGGCGCATTGAAGACCTGGCCCGCGACGTGGAAAGCTCGCTGCAGCGGGCCAAAGGACTGTCGGCGGGGGTCGCCGGGGCGCTGGGCAGCCTGCGCGAGCGCTCGCAGCTGTTCTTCTCCCTGCTGCCCGGGGGGGAAGGCCGCCTGCCTTTCGAAAACCGGCAGGAGTTCCTGGAAGAAAACGGCGACGAATACATTGGGCTGATGCAGGCGCTGGGCCGGCTGGGCGCGGAACTCCAGGCCATGAAGCAGAAGCCGGAAGAGGTGTTCAACTTCGTCCGGCGGGTGGACGAGTTGCGAGTGCAGCTCTCGTTTGTGATGGAGTCAACGGAGCGCAACACCGTGTTCTGGATCGAGCGGCGGGGCGGCGGCGGCAAGGACGCCCGGGGAGCGGGCGGGCGCAGCGGGCGTCACGTATTCCTGCAGGCCACTCCCATTGATGTGGCGCCGATCCTGCGCTCCTGCCTGTTCGACAAGCTGGAGTGCGCGGTGCTGACTTCGGCTACGCTGGCGGTGGGCGGCGGCTTCGAATACATATGCCGGCGGCTGGGCCTGGAGCACGCCCGCGAACTGGTGCTGCCCTCGCACTTCGACTACGCAAACCAGGCCATCCTCTACGTTCCGCCCGACCTGCCCGACCCGCGCACCCCGCAATTCGCCGAGCGCGCCACCGGGCGCATCCGCCAGCTGCTGGAGATTACCCGCGGCCGCGCCTTCTGCCTGTTCACCAGCTACGCCCAGATGAACGAGGTGTACAACCGGCTGCTGGGCGAGCTGGAGTATCCCATGCTCCTGCAGGGCAACGCGCCCAAGCGGGCGCTGCTGGAGGAGTTCCGCATCACGCCCCACGCGGTGCTGTTCGGCACTTCGTCATTCTGGCAGGGCGTGGACGTGCAGGGCGAGCAGCTGAGCTGCGTGATTATTGACCGCCTGCCCTTCGAGGTGCCCAGCGATCCGGTGGTGGCGGCGCGGGTACGCGCCATTGACGCCGAGGGCGGCAACGCGTTCTACCAATACCAGGTGCCGGCGGCGGTGATTACGCTCAAGCAGGGCTTCGGCCGGCTGATCCGCTCGCTCGACGACCGCGGCCTGCTGGCCCTGCTGGACAATCGCATCCTGAAAAAGGCCTACGGGCGCGTTTTCGTGGAAAGCCTGCCGGCCTACCGGCGAACCACGGACATTGCCCAGGTGGAGCAGTTCTTCAATTTGTAATTCCAGCAATCTGTAACTGGTAATTTGTTTCATGGGGCTCTTTTTTGCTTGCTGCAGCTCTCCCATGAATATCGTCCAAAGTGAAACCGGAACTTCTTCGCCGCACATACACACAGATGAAACGCGGATATTTTTGAGTGTCATCCTGAGCGAGCGCACCGAGCCCGCGTTGCGGGAGAGGAAGCGCAAGTCGAAGTACGTTGTGGGGGACTGCTAAAAGCCCGCACCAAGTTACCAATTACAAATTACTCAATTGCCAATCTTTCAGCTGCAGCCGCATTTCATTCGTGGCCTGAAATCCCAAAGATTCGTACAGCCCTCGGCCGAAGTCGCTGGCGTGTAGCGAGACCGTACCGTAACCTTCCAGGCGCAGCCAGTCGAGCATGGCGACCATAAGCCGGCGAGCCA
>DASVBI010000538.1:0-6413 GCA_036375915.1 Terriglobales bacterium
AGGCCCAGCCGGGCGACCAGGTTCTGCTGAGCGGCCCCATCGGCGAGCACGGCATGGCCATCATGGCGCAGCGCGAGGGTCTGGAATTTGAAAGCGCCATTCACAGTGATAGCGCCGCCCTGCACGGTCTGGTGCACGAAATGCTAAAGGTTACGGGCGCGATCCGCTGCATGCGCGACCCCACCCGCGGCGGCCTGGCCAGCGCGCTCAACGAAATTGCCGCACAGTCGCAGGTTGGAATCGAGCTGGAGGAGAGCGCCATTCCGGTGCGCGAACAGGTGCGCGGCGCTTGCGAAATTCTGGGGCTCGATCCCATGTACGTAGCCAACGAAGGCAAGCTGGTCGCCATCGTGGCCGCTGGCGCGGAAGACGATGTTCTCCGGTCCATGCGCGGCCACCCCCTGGGCGGAGAAGCGCAGGTCATCGGCAGGGTCGGGAGCGAGAATCCCGGATTTGTGACCATGCGCACCGCGCTGGGTACCGCGCGAATTGTTGGCATGCTGGCGGGCGACCAACTGCCACGCATCTGCTGAGGCGCATATGCACGAACTGGGCATCGCGACTGCGGTATTGCACGAAGCGCGCCAGGAGGCGCAGCGCCATCCAGGAGCGCGCTTGCGGAAGATAAGGCTGCGCCTGGGAGAACTTTCGGGGGTGAACGAAGAGGCGCTCCGCTTCGGCTTTGAGGTGCTGGCACGCGAGAGCAAGCTGGAACCGCTGCAGCTTGAGATCGAGAATTGCCCGCGCCGGCAGCGCTGCCGGCTGTGCAAACTGACGTTTACGGTGGCGAACTACGACCTGACTTGTCCGGGCTGCGGAAGCGCCCAGACAGAATTTGTGAGTGGCGACGAGTTGGAAGTGGCTTCACTGGAGATGGAGGAGTATGAGCCAAGTGCCCCTGGAGCGCAAAGTTCTTAGCGAAAACGACCGCATTGCCGCCGCGCTGCGGGGCCGGTTTGCCGCCCAGGGCGTGCTTTGCCTGAACCTGATCAGTTCGCCCGGTTCGGGCAAGACCACGCTGCTGGAGCGCACGCTGGAGGCGCTTCCCGCGGGCGCCCGCGTGGCCGTGCTTACCGGCGACATCCAGACGGAGAACGATGCCGCTCGCCTGCGCCGCTTCGGCTTCCCCGTGCGCCAGATCACCACTGGCGGCACCTGCCACCTCGATGCCCGCATGATCGAGCGCGCCCTGGCAGAGTGGCCCCCGGAGCCTTTCGATCTCCTTTTCGTTGAGAACGTCGGCAACCTGGTTTGCCCAGCCAGCTATGACCTGGGCGAAGCGGCAAAGGTGGTGGTCCTCAGCGTCACCGAAGGAGAAGACAAGCCGCTGAAATATCCCGCCATTTTTCTGAAATCACAACTTCTGGTGCTCAGCAAGATTGACCTGCTTCCCTATGTGCCCTTCGATATTTCAGCCGCGGAAAACAATGCCCGCCGCATTCATCCTGAAATTGGCGTGGTAAGGCTCTCTTGTCTGACGGGAGCCGGACTCAACACCTGGCTGGAATGGATCGAGGAACGACGCCGGGCGCTGCAGGCCGCACGAGCCGAACTGGTGACCTGAATGGTGGTGCGCAAGCAAATCGCCGTTTCTGGCATCGTGCAGGGTGTAGGTTTTCGGCCCTACGTTTATCGCCTTGCCAATGAGCGGCAATTGAGCGGCAGCGTGTGCAACACCCCGGCTGGAGTGATGATTGAGGTGCAAGGTGCGGGCGAGGCCGTGGACGATTTCCTCACGCGGCTCCCCGCCCAGAGTCCGCCACTGGCGCGCATCACCGCGGTTAGCGTGCGCGACTTGCCTTGCAACGGCGACCGCCGGTTCGAAATTGTCGCCAGCCACGGACAGGAAAGCGTTCGCACCCTGATCTCCCCCGACGTGGCCATTTGTGCCGACTGCCTGCGCGAATTGTTCGACCCGGCCGACCGCCGCTACAAATATCCCTTCATCAACTGCACCAACTGCGGGCCGCGCTTCACCATTGTCCGCGGCATTCCCTATGACCGGCGGCTTACTTCCATGGCAGCTTTCACCATGTGCCCGGCATGCCAGGAGGAATATGAGGACCCACGGAGCCGGCGGTTCCATGCCCAGCCCAATGCGTGCTGGGAGTGCGGACCGCAGGTGGAATTGTGGGATGGCTCGGGGGAAAAGATAGCCGCGGAAGATCCGATCGGCGCGGCGGCGGACCATTTGAAGCAGGGCGCGGTCCTGGCCATCAAAGGCCTGGGCGGGTTTCACCTGGCCGTGGACGCGACCAACAGCGGCGCGGTGGCCTGCTTGCGCGAGCGCAAGGGACGCGTGGACAAGCCCTTCGCGGTCATGGTGCCCAGCCTGGAGGCGGCAGAGGATTTTTGCGAACTGGATCAGGCGGCGCGCCAGGCGCTCTCCTCAGGGCAGCGCCCCATCGTGTTGCTGCGCAAACGGCATCCCTGTGCAATCCCCGGCATCGTGGCCCCCTTCAATCGCGAACTGGGTCTTTTTCTGCCCTACACGCCGCTGCACTACCTGCTGCTGGCGGAAGGGAAGTTCTCCGCGCTGGTGATGACCAGCGGCAATCGCAGTGAAGAGCCCATCGCCATTGACAACAGCGAGGCGTTGGAGCGGCTAGGCGGGTTGGCGGACTTCTTCCTGGTGCACGACCGCGACATCCTGCTGCGCTGCGACGATTCCGTGGTGCGCGTCTCCGGCGGCGGCGCGCGCCAGATGCGACGCTCGCGGGGCTACGTTCCCGTGCCGGTCTTCCTGGCGCAGGACGTGCCCTCGGTGCTGGCGGTCGGGGGCGAACTGAAGAACACCATCTGCCTGACCAAGGGCCGGCACGCATTCCTGAGCCAGCACCTGGGTGATCTGGAAAACCTGCAGGCCTTCCGGTTCTTTGGAGAAGCAATTGAGCACCTGGAAAGGGTCCTGGATATCCAGCCGCAAGTTGTGGCCCACGATCTGCATCCGGATTATTTTTCCACCAGGTGGGCGCTGCTTCAGAAGGACGTGCCTTCGGTGGGGGTGCAGCATCACCACGCACACGTTGCCAGCTGCATGGCGGAAAACCAGCTGCAGGGGCGCGTGATCGGCATTGCGCTGGACGGGACCGGCTACGGCACCGACGGATGTATCTGGGGAGGGGAGTTGCTCCTGGCGGACTACCGGGGATTTGAGCGGGCCGGGCATCTGGAATACGTTCCTATGCCCGGCGGCGAGGCGGCGGTGCGCGAGCCCTGGCGCATGGCGGTCAGCTACCTCTATCGGCACTTCGGGCGGGGTTTCCTGGACCTGAAAATTCCATTTGTGCGACAACTGGACCCTGCCAGGCTGAAGGTTTTGTTGCCCGCCATGGAGCGCAACATCAACTCACCCTTGACCTCGAGCTGTGGCCGCCTGTTTGACGCCGTGGCCGCCCTGGCCGGGATTCGCCAGAAGGTGAACTACGAAGGGCAGGCGGCCATCGAACTGGAAATGGCTATGGATGTCGGCACCGATCTGCCGGGTTACCCCCTGGAAGTGGCAGAAGAGAACGGACAGCTCATTTTCAGCGCACGTCGAATGTTTAGCGAGCTGGTAAGGGATTTGGAGAAATCCACGCCGGCCGGCGTCATCAGCGCCCGCTTTCATCTTGGCCTGGTTGACGCTTTGGCCAGTGGTGCTGAAATTCTGCGCCGGCGCACGCAACTGACTCGGGTATGCCTGAGCGGGGGGAGCTTTCACAACCGTTTTCTGTTGGAACAACTGCAGGCTCGCTTGCGCGCCAAGTCATTTGAGGTCTTCCACCATTCCGAGGTACCTGCCGGAGACGGCGGCCTAAGCCTGGGTCAGGCTTTGATAGCCGCACACCGCCTCATCTCTCCATAGGCTCCCCTCTTCATGCAATCCGGGGAGCAGGGGCGTGCCACGATCGTAATCTGCATGTTTTGGAACGGGTAGCTTATGAGTACACGTTTCTCACCAACCCTATGGTAGTATCCGCCCAACCATAGCCCTGTTGCCCGGAGGTTTTATGCCCGGTGTGGTGCTGCAGCCGCTGAACCTCTCCGAACTGCTTGACCGCATGTTCAGCCTGTACCGCAAGAATTTCCTGCTGTTCTTCGGCATTATGCTGCTGCCTTCGCTGCTGGCCATGGTGTCGGGAATCCTCATGGCTGTGGTTCGCTCGCCTGTGATTGGCCCGCGCCCAGCAGCCCCTGCCCTTAACATGACAATTCTCGGCGGGGCCTTCGGCGGTTTCGTGGTTGCCATGATCGCGTACTGGATTGTCTACGCGGTTGCTTTGGGGGCCAGCACCTTCGCCGTCGCCGATGTTTACCTGGGACGAAAAGCCACCATTGCAGCTTCTTATCGCCGCATCCGCGGACGCGTGGGAAGGTTGCTATGGCTCATGCTCCTGATTGCCGTGCGCGTGTTTGGGGTCATCGTGCTGATGTCATTAGGCTTCGCGTTGCTGATGCCCACCATGATTGGGCGCGGCCCCTTGGCGGGGGTGGCAGCCGGGCTGATGATCCTGGTGTTGTTTCCGGCCCTCTTTGTCTTGTTTGTCTGGCTGATGATCCGCTATAGCGTCTGCATTCCCATCATGGTTCTGGAGGATGTGAACGCCGGCCAAGCCATTCGGCGCAGCGTGCAACTCATAAAGGGCAACTACCTGCGCTGCTTTCTGCTGCTGCTGTTGACCGTAATCATTACCTACGTGAGCCTGATGATTTTCCAGGGGCCTTTTTACATTGCCATGATCCTGGCGGCGCGCCATGGGCAGGTGGCGGTCTGGCTGCTGTCCCTCAGTTCGATATCCGGCGCCCTGGGAGGAGCGCTCTCCGCACCTCTGATCATGATAGGGTTGGTCCTCCTGTATTACGATATCCGAGTCCGCAAAGAAGCCTTCGATCTGCAGTTGATGATGTCGCTGGTGGACCAGGCCGGGGCGCAGCCCGCATCAGGAGCGGTGGCTGCCGCGCCCAGCGCTTAAACATGCCGCTTTTGTCCCGGAAATTCTGCTGGGCGCTGCTGTTGCCCTTCATGCTTATCATGGTGGGCGGCGCTTGCGCGCAGGCGCCCGACTTTTCCACTGACTTTCCCGGCTACATCGCCGACATGCAGAAGTGGTCTGGGGCGCTGGCCCAGTTGCCCTCCCATCCCGAGAAGGCGTCCGAGCTGCGCCGCTCCATTCCTCTAAGGCTGGAAGTGCGCAGCGGCGGCCGGCGCTTCACCATTTCCAATGCCTGGCTGGTGCTGGCCCTGGTGAATTGGGAGAAAAACTCAGGGCAGCGAACGGCAATCCAGGAACAGATTGCACAGCGACTGCAATGGGAACTGCGGCAGGCGCAGGCGCTGAGCCAGCCCGCTGCGGCGCCTTCGTCGCAGGTGGCGCGGGCGCAGCTTGTTGCCATACTCAGCCGGAGCGAGTTCCGCTTTGTTCGTCCGCCCAGCTGGTGGGACCTGATGTGGGCGCGGGTGTGGCGCTGGTTGGGCCGCCAGATCGAAAAACTGACGCGCCGCCTGCACCTGGAGCCCGCGGTCAGCAATGTGTTTTCCTGGATCCTGCTGAGCGTGGCGTTTTTCCTGCTCGCGCTGATGCTGTGGCGTAATCTGCGGCGCGCCGCGCGCGGCATGACCAGCCTGGGGCTGCAGGCGCCCGCCTCCACCGCCTGGGGATGGCGGCAGTGGGCAGATGCTGCCCGCGAGGCGGCTGCCGGACAGCGCTACCGTGAAGCAGTTCATTGTTGCTACTGGGCGGCTGTATTTCGCCTGGAGCAGATGGGAGTATGGCGCCTGGACCCCGCGCGCACGCCGCGCGAATACCTGCACCTTTTGCCGCGCGGCTCACAGCATCGCGAGGCCATGGCCAGCCTGACCCGCAGCTTGGAAATGGTGTGGTACGGATACCGGCCGGTCACTTCGGCGCAGGCGCAGTCCGCCCTGCAGGAAATGGAGAACCTGGGATGCAACTCGCCCTCGATAGCGGCGACCGCAAGTTACTGATCGGTGCGGCCGCAATCGTGCTGGTTCTGGCGCTTACCGCGGCACTGGTAGGCACCGAGGGCCCGCGTCCGTCGGGCTATCCTTCCAGCTACTCAGCTTCGTCAGATGGCGCCAAGGCAGCCTTCCTCACCCTGCAGAGCCTGGGTTACAAAACCGAGCGCTGGCTGGACCCGCCCCAGGGACTCAAGGCACAAGGCAGCCTGCTGATTCTTGCCGATCCCGTCATTCCCCCCAGCAAAGATGAACGGCAAGCCCTGCGCAAATATGTGGAGTCCGGCGGAAAGATACTGGCCAGCGGCGTGTCCGCCGACATGCTGTTGCCCGAGGCTTCCGCCAGTGTGAACGATATCAGCTCAGTGGAGTGGAAGGATTTTCCGGCGCTTTTTCCCGGAGCGATTACGCGCGGCGCCGCCAGCATCACCCTGGTTCCGTTGGCCAAGTGGAC
>DASVBI010000271.1:0-5174 GCA_036375915.1 Terriglobales bacterium
GCTATGAACTGGAGGCCTGGAAGCCGCTGGTGGGCGAAAATCTCTTCACCCGCGAGAGCGGCGCCGTGGCCAGCCAGTTCCACATCCCGGAGGCGATTGAGCCCTACTCCGCCGCCCTGGTGGGCGCCGCCCGCCGCATTGTGCTGGGCAAGAAAAGCGGCCTGGACAGCATTGACTTGAAGGCCCGCGAGTTGGGCATGGAAGTCCCCACCGACGCCCGTCCCGCCATCCTCGCCGAAGTGAAAAAGCGCGCCATCGCCAAGCGCGGCCTGCTCACCGACGCCGAATTCCGCCACATCGTGGCCGGAGCCGCGGCAAAAATAAAAATGTCATCCTGAGCGAGTGCGGGCTGAGCGTAGCGACGTGAGCACGAGTCGAAGGACCTTGCGTTTCCGGTCTTGAGTTCCGGCTTTCTCCGTGCCTTCGTGTCTCTGTGGCTATTCCCTCGCCGCCGCGGCCACGCCCTTGAAGTGCGGCAACACCGCTTCGCCGAATAGCTTGGCCTGGGCTTCGCGGTCATCGCCCCAAACTTCCAGCAGGATGTGCGTGCATCCCGCCTCGCGGTAGCGTTCGATGGCCGCAATGCAATCTTCCGGCGTCCCCGCAATCGGGCATACCTTGCGCAGAATGTCGTCGGTCACGGCCCGGGCCGCGGCCGTGCGACCCCAGCGCTCCATGGCGTCGGCAATGGGCTGAATTTCCTCGAACGTCAGTCCCGCCTTCTGCAGGATCATGTCGGCGGAGCCGCGAATGTTCTGCACCTTGTTGGCCAGGTACATGGCCGCCATCTCGCGCGCGCCCTCGCGGCCCTTCTGCCGGTCTTTGCCGATGCTGCCCACCACCACCGAGCCCAGTTCCAGCGTCTCCGGATCCCGTCCCACCTTTTTCGCGCCCTCGTCCAGGTTCTGGCGGGAGTAGCGCACAAATCCCGGCGTGGTAATGCTGGCGGTGAGCAGGCCGTCATAATGCGTGCCCGCCAGGCGCTGCAGCACCGGTCCGGTGGCCCCGATGAACGTGGGCGGCATCCAGCGCGGCGTTTCCGCGTCCTCTTGCAGCGGCGGCACCATGGCGGTGAAGGCCTTGCCCTGGTAGTCCAGCGCCTTGCCCGCCAGCACCGCTTTGATGATCTCGATGCTTTCCCGCATCACCACCGCCGGCGAAGCCTCTTTACCCTTTTCCCCTTCGCCGATTTCCTTCATGAAGATTTTGGAAGCGCCCAGGCCGAGCAGGAACCGGCCCTCGCCTGCCACCTCCTGCATCACCCGCGCTTCCATGGCAATCTGCACCGGATGGCGCGTGTAGGGCGAAATGATGCCCCAGCCAATGGGAATATGCCTGGTTTCGCGGGCCAGAATGGCCGTCACCGCGGTCGAAGAGCGCGCCTCCATGGAGTGCTTGCGCCACCAGGGATAGGCTTCCGCCAGCCAGAAGGCGTCAAAACCCGCCGCTTCGCAGGCCTTGGCCATGCCCACCGTTTCCTCCAGCGGCTCCATGCTCAACTGCAGCACTCCAATGCGAAATGGAACGCTCATACGCCTGCCTCTTATCTCTGCTTCCAGAATAGCAATTTAGCGGGTGTATTCCGGACATTTCTCCCGCAAAAAACTTCCTTGTGCTGGCAATAATTTATGCGCCGACTGACGCCTTCGAGCACTTGACTGCTTGGTGGCGCGGGCGCCCCCGCCCGCGGCCGCTGACTACTGACTCCTGGCCCCTGCTTCCCGCTCTTCCTCCCACGAGCGCTCCAAGCCCTTGATCAGCGCCCACATGGCTTTGTTCAGCGGCGTAGGCACTCCCGTCTTCTCCCCCCATCGCATGATGGCGCCGTTCATGAAGTCCACTTCCGTCTGCCGCCTGGCCAGCACATCCTGCAGCATGCTGGCTTTGTGCTTGCCGGGCGCATTGGCGCCTTTCATCACCAGGTCCCAAGGCTCGCCGTGCAGCGTAATGCCCAGCGCCTTGGCCACTGCTTTGCCTTCTTCGATCAAATCCTTAAACAGCTGGCTGGTGGGCGGCAGAAACGTGGCTGCGCCATGGTGCAGCAGCGTGAGCGCCCCCACGGGGTTGGTGGAAGCATTGAATATCAGCTTGGTCCACTGCGCGCCGCGCGCGTCTTTGAGCGGGATGGTGTTCATGCCCGAACTCGTGAGCATGGCCGCCAGCTCTTCCACGCGCTGCATGGGCGTGTTCGTCGGCTCGAAGGGGCCGATCCAGGTGTCGCCCTTGATGTCGTAGCCGATGTGCCCCGGCTCAATGGGATGTCCGGCGGGAAAGGTGGTGCCGCGGATCACGTACTTCACGTGCTCGGCGATGATCTCCTCGTTGCCCACGCCGTTCTGCACCGAGCAGACCGCGCTCTTGTCATCGAAAACGCGCGCCGCCTGCGCGATGGCCGAGCGCGTGTGAATACTCTTGGTAGCCACGATTCCGTAGTCGCAGCGCGGAATCTCCCCGGCGTCGCTGGTGGCCTTCAGGCGGGCGGTAAAATCGGCCGCCCCGGAAAGCCGCAGCCCGCGCTGGCGGATGGCCTCCACGTGCGGCTGCCACACATCGTACGCCCAGACCTCGTGCTGCCCGGAGCGCGCCAGGTGCGCCGCAAACAGGCTGCCCACCGCGCCGCAACCTACGATGCAGATTCTCATTCGGTTCTCGGTTCTCAGTTCTCAGACGGTAGCTGGCAGTTAGTAGTTGGTGGCGGGCGGCGGCGGCTGGTCTTTTCCAACTACCAGCTACTAACTGCTAGCTGCTAACTGCCAACTACCTTGTCGCTACTGAACTACGTGTTTCCTCGCCGCTGAAGAACTTCCACGGCACATCCGCCAGGCACTCCCCCTCAGTCTTGCCGATGCGGTAGGTGTCCTGGGTATAGAGACAAACCTTGCCGTCTTTATCAACCACCTGCGGGTGGAGCGAGAAAATCATGTTTTCGCGCAGGGGAACCTCGCTCTTGCCCCCGATTGCCGGGTGCTCAATCATGGTGGCCCCAATGGAATGTCCGGAAAGATGACCGAGGGCGAAGCCGTGCCGCGCGAAGGTGTCCGCCACGGCGCGATGCACGGTGCTGGCCAGTTCGCCATCGCGCATCAGCTTGCGCGCGGCCTCCAGCGCCTCGGGGTAAGCATCCGCCATCGCCTGCGTGCGCGGACTAGGCTGGCCGCTGATGAGCGCCCGCGAAAACTCCACCCAGTATCCTCCCGCCCCGGTTATCTCCAGCGAATAGAGCAGCAGGTCGTCAGCGCGCACCACGCGGTGCCCGGGCACCTTGAATGAGGCTTCTGCCTCGCCATGCTCGCCCGAGAGCAGGATGTTCATCATGCGCGGCCCCGCCCCGCGGGCAAAAAAACGCTCCACCGCCGGCGCCATGATTTCGGCCTCGGTCTTGCCCGGCTTGTAGGCCTCGACCAGCGCCCAGAAGCCGTCCAGAATGATGTCCATGGCATCGCGGACTTCCGCCAGCTCTTCTTCGCTCTTGACGGCGCGTGCCATATCGAACTGGAAATCGAACGGAACCAGCTCGAACGGCCCCTGCGCCAGCTCGCGGTAGTCGCGTACCGCCATGATGAAGTTCATGCCATAGACGCCCACGCGCTTCCAGCCGTGGTCCTGGGCACGCTCGCGCAGCCACTGCCCGGGTACCGCGGGCCACACCTGGTCGCGCACCCAGGGCTTAACCTTGTCGCCGATCCAGCGCGCTTCCGCGGGAAACACCAGCGTGGGCTCGCCTTTCAGCGGCAGCAGGACATAAACGTAGCGGTGCACGATTTCGAAGCCCGAGGTGTAGAGCACCGCTCCCTCAAAGCCGGCGTACTGGTTGCCGCAAACGATGAGCGCATCCAAGCCTTCCGCCTGCATGGCGGAGCGCAGCGTGGCGTAGCGGCGGGCGATTTCCTTTTGGCTCGGCAAAGTTTCTCCAGCTAACTGGCTGTCTAGCTTCCTGGCCAAAGAGCTAGCCAGCCAGAGAGCTATTTAGTGTGTCAGTGTAAATCCGCTACAGATGCGCGCCGCACAACTCTGCAGCGGTCAATGCGTAAATCTTTGTGATGTCCACCAGCGTCTTGATCTCCACCTTCTCCCCCTCGGCGTCGCGCGGCCCGCTGGAAGGACCATAGTTCACAGTATCAATGGCGAAGCGCGTCATCACCGACGCGTCGGAGCACCACAGCACCGTATCATGCCCCGCCGGCTTGCCCGTCACCCGCCGGTGGTTAGCTTCAATCGCCTTCACCATGGGGTGGTCGGCAGCAATGGTGGCCCCAGGAACAGAAACAAAAGTTTCGAACTCCAACCCGTACTCCGGATATTTCTTCTGCAGATCGCGAAACAGCCCGCGAGCTTCGCGCCGCGCCTGCTGCAGCGTCATGGCAGGCGGCACGCGCAAATCGAGAAACAAGTCGGCGCGCTCGGGCGTGCGGCTCACCCGCCAAGGATACCCCGCCTGCAGGCAGCCAATGTTGGCCACGCCCTGGTGCCCACCGTACGCGGTTTTCTTCTCCCACTGCTCCGTCCACTTCACCACCGCATCCAGCACATCTTTCATTCGGCGGGTGGAAGTCTTTTGCGCCCGGCCTTCGGCGAAGGCGCTGTGCACATAAATGCCATGGGTGGAAATCCGCACCCACAGCGAGCCGAAGTGTTCCAGCACCACGTTCATGTCGGTGGGCTCGCCCAAGATGCACATGTCGGGCAGCACACCGTGATTCACCATGTAGTGCGTGCCCACGCCGTAGCCGCGATACTGTTTGCCCTTGTACTCGCCCCACTGGGTCTTCTCGATCTCGCCGGCCACGGCCCCGATGATGATGTCTCCCTCCAGCGTCACCCCGGCCCGCTTCAGCGCCCGCACCGCGTGCGCGTAACACACCAGCGCGCCTTTCATGTTGTAGATGCCCAGGCCGTAGATAAACCCGTTTTTCATCACTGCCTTGGGCTTGTAGCCCAGGCCGGTGAGGAAGGGCTCGTCACCGGTGTTGGAAGTATCCATGTGGCCGTTGAACATCAGGCTCTTGCCCTCGCCCTCGCCCTCCCAGCGCGCAATCACGTTGGCGCGGCCCTCTTCCACCTCCTGCCAGGTGACGCTCAGGCGGAGCGCGTCGAGGGCGGCCTTCATGTACTCCGCCATGCGCCCTTCTTCACCCGTAGGGCTGGGAATGTTGATAACGTCGCAGCACATGGAG
>DASVBI010000111.1:0-5156 GCA_036375915.1 Terriglobales bacterium
CTGACCAACGCCGCTTATCTGGCGCGCGCAGGCAAGAAAGTCCTGGTGCTCGAGCGACGCCACGTCCTCGGCGGAGCGGCCGTGACGGAAGAAGTCTTCCCCGGTTTCAAGTTCTCCGTCTGCTCTTACGTGGTCTCACTACTGCGCCCGGAAATCATTCGCGACCTTGATCTGCCCCGCCACGGCCTGGAAATCCTGCCCCTGGACGGCACCTTCACCCCCATGCCCAACGGCGACCACTTGTGGCGTGTGAACGACCACGGCAAGACCCGCCGCGAAATCGCCCGCCACTCCGCCGTGGATGCCGAGGCCTACGAGGAATTCGGCAAAGCCATGCAGCAGATGTGCCGCTTCGTGAAGCCCATCCTGAGCATGGTTCCTCCCGATCCCTCCACCCTCAATCCCAGGGAACTGATGAAGCTGTTGTTCCTCGGACGACGCTTCCAGCACCTCCCCAGCGAGGACAAGTACAACCAGGTGCAGCTCATGACCATGAGCGCTGCCGACTTCCTCGACCAGTGGTTCGAAACCGACGTGCTCAAGGCCACCATGTCGGCCTCCGGCATTATCGGCACCTTCCTGGGCGTGCGCTCGCCCGGCACCGCCTACGTGCTGCTCCACCACTATATGGGCGAGATTGACGGCGCCTTCCGCGCCTGGGGCTTTGCCCGCGGCGGCACCGGCGCCATTTCCAACGCCATCGGCGACGCCGCCCGGGAGTTTGGCGCGGAAATTCGCACCCGCGCGCCCATCGCCAAAATTCTGGTCAAGAACGGCCGCGCCGGCGGCGTGGTGCTGCAGAACGGCGATGAAATCCACGCCGACATTGTTTCCTCCAGCGTGGACCCCAACCTCACCTTTCTGAAGATGATTGACTCGGGCGAACTGCCCGGCGAATTTCTGGAGGAGGTGCGCCGCTACAAGTATCGTGGTTCTTCCGGCAAGGTGAACCTGGCGCTCGACGCTCTGCCCAACTTCACCTGCATGCCGGGCGAAGGCGCCCACCTGCGCGGCGCTATTTCTATTTCCCCCGCGGTGGATTACATGGAGCGCGCCTACGATGACGCCAAGTACGGCAAATACTCGCGCCGCCCTTACATTGACATGGTCATTCCCAGCTTGACCGATCCCTCCGTGGCCCCCCCGGGCAAGCATGTGATGTCCTGCTTCGTGCAATATGCGCCCTACAATCTGAAGGAAGGCGCCTGGGATGAGAAGCGCGAAGAGTTTGGCAACAACGTGATTGATACCGTCTCCGAGTACGCGCCTAACCTGAAGAAGATTATCGTGGGCAAGCAGGTGCTCACGCCTCTGGACATTGAGCGCGAGTTCGGACTCACCCAGGGAAACATCTTCCAGGGCGAGCTCTCGCTGGAGCAGCTCTTCTTTCTGCGCCCGGTGCCGGGCTGGGCCCAGTACCGCACGCCCATCAGGAATTTGTACATGTGCGGTTCGGCCACGCACCCGGGCGGCGGCATCATGGGCGCGCCGGGGCGCCTGGCGGCGCTGGAAATCCTCAAAGACACCGGCAACGGAGCGCGCTAGCCATGGCCCAAGACATTGTCATTCTCGGCGCTGGTCATAACGGCCTGGTCACTGCCTTCTATCTTGCCCGCGCGGGCTTCCGGCCCCTGGTGCTGGAGCGCCGCGATCAGCCCGGTGGCGCCGCGGTGACCGAAGAATTCCATCCCGGCTTCAAATGCTCTACCCTGGCCCACTCCGCCGGCCCGCTGCGTCCGCAAATTGTTCGCGACATGGAACTGGAGAAACACGGGCTCAAGCTGCTGAGCCCGGAGCTGCGTGTGTTTGCTCCTTCTCCCGACGGCCGCGCTCTTTTCCTTTACGGCGATGCCGCCAAGTCGGCGCAGTCCATCGCCACTTTTTCCGCAAAGGACGCGCAGAACTACGGCGAGTTTCAGCGCTCGCTGGCCAGGATTGCCGGCGTTTTCCAGCGCGTGCTGGCCATGGCGCCTCCCGACATTGACCATCCCGCCGCCTCCGACCTTTGGGAGATGGTCAAGACCGGCAAGGGCGTGCGCGACCTGGGCAAGAAAGACATGTACCGGCTGCTGCGCTGGGGGCCCATGGCGGTGGCCGACCTGGTGGCCGAATTCTTCGAAACCGAACTGCTGCGCGCCGTGGTGGCCGCGCGCGGCATCTTCGGCACGTTCTTGGGCCCATGGTCGGCGGGCAGCAGCACCGTGCTCCTGATGCGCGCGGCCGCCGACTCTTGCCCCGTGGGCTCCAGTTCCTATGCCATTGGCGGCATGGGGGCGGTGACCAAAGCCATGGCCGCCGCCGCGACCGCCGCCGGCGCCGAGATTCGTACCAATGCCGAGGTCAAGCAGGTCCGGGTGAAGGATGGTGTGGCCACCGGCGTGGTTCTGGCCGACGGCGAAGAAATACCCGCCAAGACCATCATCTCCAACGCCGACCCCAAGCGCACGCTGCTCAAACTGGTTGACCCGGTGCATCTTGCGCCCGACTTCGTGGTCAAGCTGCAGCACTACCGCACACCCGGCACCGTGGCCAAAGTGAACCTGGCGCTCAACGGTCTGCCCCACTTCACCGCTCTGGAGAAGGCTGGCACCAACGGCGCCGCGCTCACCGGCCGCATCCACATCGCTCCTGAAATTGATTACCTGGAACGCGCCTTCGACGACTGCAAATACGGCAGCTTCTCCAAAGCTCCCTATCTCGAAGCCACCATCCCCTCGCTCGCCGATCCTTCGCTTGCGCCCGGCGGCAAGCACGTCATGTCTGTCTACATGCAATTTGCCCCCTACCAGCTGCGCCATACCGACTGGAACGCGCAGCGCGACGCCCTGGGCAACACGGTGGTGGATACCCTGGCGAAGTACGCGCCCGATTTGCCCGGCCTGATCGAAACCGGCCTGATTATCACTCCCCAGGATTTAGAAGAAGTCTACGGCCTGACCGGAGGACACATTTTCCACGGCGAGCTGGCGCTGGACCAGATCTTCACCATGCGCCCGCTGCTGGATTGGGCGCGTTACCGCACGCCCATCCGCGGCCTCTACCTGTGCGGTTCGGGCACCCATCCCGGCGACGGCCTGACCGGCGGCTCCGGGGCCAACGCCGCCCGCGAGATCCTGAAAGATCTGAAAAGATAAACCGCAGAGGACCCAGAGAGCACAGAGGTTTTTTGGTCATTACAATCTTTATCTCTTAAACAGAATCTGGATTGCCACAAGTGAATAAACCATAATCTTCAGTGTCCTCTGTGCCCTCTGTGGTTAAAATCCTTAGTTCGGAGGAAAATGAGAATCCTCGACAAGCTGCAACCCCTCGGCCTGCTGGCTATGCGCATCGCGCTGGGGACTGTGATGATTGTGCACGGCTATCCCAAGGTCACCGGCATCCACGGAGTGGAAAAGTTCTTTAGCAGCGTCGGCCTGCCCTGGTGGTCCGCCTACTTTTCCGCGGGCGCGGAATTTTTCGGCGGTATCCTCATCATCATTGGCCTGCTGACCCGCTTCTTCGGCCTGGCGCTCCTGATTGACATGATCGTGGCCATTGACAAGGTGCACTGGAAACATGGTCTGGTCGGCGAAGGCAACTATCAGCTGCCCATGACCCTGGCGGCTCTCAGCCTGGCGTTGATCTTTTTCGGCGCCGGCCCTATCGCCCTGGACGCCGTTATTGGCTGGGGCCGCGGCGGCAGTCGAAGAGCCGCTTCCGCCGCCAGGGGTTGAGCTCCGTTTTCGGGGGTGAGCCAGGTCACAGACCGCCGGAGACGGGGGCTCTACAATTCATCCTCGACGGGGATGAAAGTCCACAGCATCTCGTCGGGACTTGTGCGCTGGTTGCGCCGGCAGCAGCTGTACACTGCCATCGCGCTGGCGGTGTACGCCATATTCTGGGCGATAGAACCCCAGCGGGCGGGCCTGTTCGTCACCTTCGTATACACTCTGCTGCTTTGCAACCTGACCGTCGTGGCCAAGGAAAGACTGGGCATACTTTATGCCCACCGGCCATTTGCCACCTACTGGATCGCGTACCTCCTCCTGCTCCTGGCCGTCACTCCGGTGGCTGTCGTGCTTTCCACAACGGTCGTTTACCTGGTCACGTTCTCCGCACCGCGTCCCCCCTTGCTGCCGGTTTTAAGAGGCAGTTGGAAGTTTCCCTTCGTTGCCACCGTCATCTTCGGCATCGTCGCCCAGATTTACTATGCCACCAAAACCCGGCTGGAGCGGAGTAACCGCGAGTTACAGCAGACGGTGGACCTGGAAATCGCCCAGCGCGAACTGCAGGAGCAGGAACTGGAGCGCGCCCGCGAAATCCAGCAGGCGCTGATGCCCAAGGAGATTCCGCAGATCCCCGGCTTCGATATCGCCGGAGCGTGGGAGCCGGCGCGCGTGGTGGGCGGCGATTATTTCGACGTCATCAAGCTTAGTAAGAGCAGACTCGGCATCTGCATCGCCGACGTAGTCGGCAAGAGTGTTTCCGCGGCCCTGCTCATGGCTAACGTGCAGGCCACGGTGCGCGCCTTTGCCTCCGACGCGGCCTCGCCCGCATGGCTGTGCGGCCGGGTCAATTCCGTGCTCTGCAACAACATCGCCACGGGCAAATTCGTGACCCTGTTCTACGGCGTGCTCGATGCCAAACGCCGCGTTCTGGAATACACCAGCGCCGGCCACCTCAGCCCCATTCTGCTCAACGGCTCGCACTCCGTGCGGCAACTTGAGAATGGTGGCGCGCTCCTGGGGTCTTTCCGGAATGGAAGTACGAAGATTCAGCCGCCCAGCTCGCACCCGGCGACCGCCTGCTGCTTTTTACGGACGGAATTACCGAAGCTGCGAATCCTGAGGGCGAGGAATTTGGCGAGCAGCGGCTGATTGACGCAACCACCAGTCTCTCGCAGCGCTCTTCAGCCGAGCTTAAAGACGAGTTGCTGTCTCAGGCAAAGAACTTCTGCGATTCGCAGCTGGCCGACGACGCCACACTGATTGTCGTCTCCGTGGCTGATAGCTGAAAGCTGACAGCTTTTCGCTAGAACTCCGCCAGCTCCAGCATGGCGCGCTCAATGTCTTCCGACTGCGGCAGGATCTCACTTTCCAGCTGCGGCTGGTAGGCTACAAACACGTCTTTGGCGGCCACGCGGCGCACCGGCGCATCCAGGTCCTCGAACAGTT
>DASVBI010000335.1:0-5588 GCA_036375915.1 Terriglobales bacterium
TACCGAAAACGCAATTGGTCAGGAAAGAACACGGTCGGTCAATGTGGATGCAGAAGGGATACTCACAGCATGCTGAGGGAAGCTAGAAAGCGCTAGTATGCCGGAGGCGCAGATTGCGCTCAGATCCCGTAACGCTTCCAGAGCCGAAACCAGGGATTATTGGCGTACATTTCGTCGTGCCTCTGGTTGGCGGCGGAGCGGTCGGTCAAGGCCAAGGGGCGAGTATCCGGAAGGGAGTAAAGGCGTTCCAGCCACTCGATCTCGGCGATGGTTTTGTCGAGGTTCATAACTCTAAGTATTCATACTCTAAGCATTGGATGGGTGGAGTTCAACTGTTGAGTTCTGCCCCAGGCAAAAACAACGAATCCAGAGCAGAACCCGCAAACGCTGCGCCAGTCAGGGTACACCATTTTGCCCCCCGTTTGGCTGCTTACGGCGCACGCGCATCGAGGGACGGGTGGGCTCCGCCATGAATGCACTCTGGCTGCGAACTTGGGATCCAAGCGGGGACGAACCATCACCCGGGAGGGTGAGCCAACTCACTGCCAGTGGGAGGCCAGACAGCTAGGCTGACAATGGGGGATGAGGGATGCCGCAGGCTGGCAGCGCATCCCCGGCCCCTATCCAACTGGGGGGAGCGCGGCCATGCTACTCGCCTATCACCTGGTTCGCCTGATAGAGCGGCACGCTGATGAGCTGGCCAACAGCCTGTCGCAACAAGTGCAGAAATCGGCGCGCACGAGGGAGTTTTGCGGGCGCGTGCCGGCACAGGATCTGAAGCTGCGGGTCTATGAAATCTACCGTGACCTCGGCGATTGGCTGTTGAAGCGGACGGAAGGCGAGGTCGAGCGGCGCTACCGCGAAATCGGAATACGCCGGGCTTCGCAAGGCGTGCCCTTCAGCCAACTGGCCTACGCCATTATTCTAACCAAGGAAAACCTGTGGTCGTTCCTGCTCAAAAACGCCGGGGTGGATCGCACCATCGAGGTATATGGCGAGCTGGAACTGCTGCAGCAACTGGATTACTTCTTCGATCGCGCCATCACCTACGCTGCCGCCGGTTACGAGTACGCGGAGAAGGTCTCCCTGGCCGGCGCCGCCAGTTAAGCCGGCAGTACCCAGTGGTGTTGACCCGGGTGGTAGTGATCCCGGTCACAGGTGGGAGTGAGTCCACTCACTGCGGCTTGGTGTGCTCATCAGCCAACAATACAGGGTAAGGCTGACCGACTGGAGGAGGTCAGTTCCATGATCCCTGGTGCCGGTTGTGCGGCTGATAGTCGTGGCTCGCGCCTCGCAGTTTGGACCCAGTTCGCCGTGGTTCTTCTCCTGGTTCTGGGCGGCGCTGCCTGGGGACAGAAGCTGAGCAATGCCGACTGCCTTGCCTGCCACGGCGATAACACCCTGAGCAAAGAGGAAAAGGGCAAGCAGGTCAGCCTGTACGTGGACCACAAGAAGTTCCAGGCCTCGGCGCACAGCGTGTTTGGCTGCACCGACTGCCACAGCGACGTGAAAACGGCGCCGCATGAGACGGCGCCGGCCACGCCCAAATGCGCCACTTGTCACGGCGACCAGCAGACCGCCTACGACAAGGGCTACCACGCGGCGGCATCGCGGAAAGGCGACACGCGGGCGGCGGGCTGCGTGGATTGCCACGGCAGCCCGCACGAACTTCTGCCGGCCAGCGACCCCGCTTCGCGCGTGCACCGCACCAACATCCCCGCCACCTGCGGCGCCTGCCACGGACAAAAGTTCGTCATGGAGGCCAGCGGGCACAGCGCCGAGACTTTCTACTCCTATCAGCAGAGCGTACACGGGCGGGCGGTGGCGGCGGGATCGGAGAAAGCAGCGATCTGCACCGACTGCCACGGCAGCCACGAGATCCGCGCCGCGGGCGATCCCAAGTCGCCGATCTTCAAGTTCAATGTACCCAATACCTGCGGGCAGTGCCACGGGAACGTAGAGAAGGCTTACGCGAAGAGCATTCACGGGACGGCGGTCGCCCGGGGCAATTGGCAGGCCCCGGTGTGCACCGATTGCCACGGCATTCACTCTATCAAGGCGCCGCTGGACCCCAGTTCCACGGTATCGGCGCAGTCGGTGGCCCAAGCCACGTGCGCGCGCTGCCATGAAGGCGTGCGTCTGACCCAGGAATTCGGCGTGCCCGGGCACCGGGTGAGCACGTATATGGACAGCTATCACGGGCTGGCTTCGCGGCTGGGCTCGCCGGTGGTGGCCAACTGCGCCAGTTGCCACGGGGTGCACAACATTCTGCCTTCGGCAGACCCACACTCCACCGTGAACCGTGCCAACCTGGTGAAGACATGCGGGCAGTGCCATCCCGGCGTAACCCAGAAGTTCGTGCTGGCCAAGGTGCACGTGGATGCGCCCCTCTCGGCCGATACCGGCAGCGTGATAGTGCGCTGGGTGCGGCGCTTCTACATCAGCATGATTCTGGCAGTCATCGGAGCCATGCTGGCGCACAATTTTCTGATCTGGCGCATGAAGGCGCTGGCGCGCCGCAAGGCGGAGCATCGCGTGCTGGTGCGCATGAGCCTGAACCAGCGGGTGCAGCACCTGATCCTGCTGACCAGCTTCTTTGTGCTGGTGATCACCGGGTTCGCGCTCAAGTTTCCCGATTCCTGGTTTGCCGCTTTGGTGGGCGGGGAAACGGTGCGCGGCATCGTTCACCGGGTGGCGGCGGTGGTGCTGATATCGCTGGGCGTCTATCACCTTACTTACGCCGCAGCCAGCCGCGAAGGCCGGAGGCTGGTGCGGGACTTCCTGCCGAACCTGAAGGATGCCCACGATGCGGTGGAGAACGTTACTCACTATCTGGGATTACGTTCTGAAAAGCCGCAGTTCGCGCGCTTCAATTACGCCGAGAAGGCGGAGTATTGGGCTCTGGTGTGGGGCATGGTGATCATGGCGACCACCGGCATCATGCTGTGGGCCAAGGTCACGGTGGGCGACCTGATCCCGCGCTGGTGGCTGGACGTTGCGGCGGCGGTCCACTTCTACGAGGCGGTGCTGGCTACGCTGGCGATTGTGGCCTGGCATTTCTACCAAGTCTTCTTCGATCCCGATACCTATCCCATGAACTGGGCCTGGTACGACGGCAAGATGTCGCTGGAGCATTACCGGGAAGAGCACGGACTGGATGCCAAGGGGCTGCTGGAAGCCAGCCGCGCGGAAACGGTTGCCGTGGGCGAGAAGGCCGCTGAAGCAGCGGCGGCGGCAGCAGGCAAGAACGGTGATGCCGGCACGCTCGCCGGTAAGGAAAAAGTAACGATAGAGGAGAAGCCCGAAGAAGTGGCGCCAAAACAATAGGAATGTGCAGCGGAAGAGGAGCCCAGCGGGCACGGACATCATGGACAACGATGCACAATCGGGAGCTGACCAGAGACGAAAACGCATGATCAACCGCTTCCGCCATCCGCTGGCTGCGATTGGCGGGGCGCTGGCCCTGGTCAGCCTGGCCAACATCCTCTTCCTCTTTCTGATTGACGTTCTCTCACCCCGGCACAGCCCCTACGTGGGAATTCTCGCCTATATGATCCTGCCCGGGTTTTTTATCCTGGGGCTGGCGCTGGTCCCGGCAGGCATGTACCTGGCGCGGCGGCAGAGGCTTCGGCAGGAGGGAGTTGAGGGTCCGGTCTATCCGCAGATTGATCTGAACGAACCGGCGCAGCGCAGCACAGTAGCGTTTTTTTTCAGTTTCGTGATTGTGTTCGTGGTGCTGAGCGCAGTGGGCAGCTACCGTGGTTACGAGTTCACCGATTCGATCCAGTTTTGCGGGCAGCTCTGCCACTCGGTGATGAACCCGGAATATACCGCTTACCAGCTTTCGCCGCATGCCCGGGTACGCTGCGTGGATTGCCACGTGGGCGCGGGCGCCACCTGGTATGTGCGCTCCAAGCTCTCTGGCGCGCGCCAGGTGTACGCCACGGTGTTCAACCGCTTCCCGCGGCCGATTCCCACTCCGGTGGAGAACCTGCGGCCGGCGCAGGAGACGTGCGAGCAGTGCCACTGGCCGCGCAAGTTTTATGGCGCGCAGTTGAAGGTGATCACCCACTACGGGTACGACGAGAAGAACACGCCGCGGCAGATCCGGATGCTGATCAAGACCGGCGGCGGCGACCCCGGAATCGGCATGACCACAGGGATTCACTGGCACATGAATATCGCCAATGAAATCACCTACGTCACGCCCGATAGGACGCGCGAGACCATACCCTACGTTCACGTCAAGGACATGCAGGGGCGGGTGACCGATTACATGGCCAAGGACGCGGCCCTGGCCAAGGCGCAGATTGACACCCTCCCGCGCCGGCGCATGGATTGCGTGGATTGCCACAACCGGCCCACACACATCTACGTACCGCCGGATCGGGCGGTGGACCAATCGCTGCTGGCGCGGCGGATTGATGCGTCCCTGCCCTTCATCAAGCAGCAGGGCGTGACCGCTCTGACCGCCGGCTATCCCAATACCGATCAGGCCATGCAGGGCATTGCCACCACCGTCGGCAACTTTTATGCCAGCAAGTACCCGCAACTGGAAACCACGAAACAGCTGGAAATCCGGGAGGCCATCACCGAGCTGCAGCGGCTTTATCGCAGCACCACTTTCCCGGAGATGAAGATTGACTGGAAGACCCACCCTGACAATATCGGGCACTTCTATTTCTCCGGCTGCTTCCGCTGCCACGACGGGCAGCACGTGAGCGCCGACGGGAAGGTCATACGCAAGGATTGCACCATCTGCCACACCATCCTCAGCCAGGAGGACGGCGGCACCCAGCCCACGGCCATTGAAGGAACGGCCTTCAAACATCCGGTGGACCTGGGGGACATCAGCGCGGTCAACTGCAGCGACTGCCATACCGGAGGCGTGGGGCCGTAGGCGCACGCGCACCCGCGATATCGAGCGAAAACAGACGTGACCGTCGCGCGCTGTGGATCCGTAGCCGCACCCGGCTGTGGCAAGTCACGCTTTCTACGGCGCTTACCGCGAAAAGCCGGGCCCGGTGATGTAGGTCACAATTTCTCGTGATATGGGTCACGGCCTGAAGTGCGCACCTTTTCTATCGTAAGAGCTGCAGCGATGTGGGCAGCGGGTGGAAAAAGGAGAGCACCATGGCGCATGGCAGCGGAGAAGCGGCGGAGACCAGAACTTCGCCCAGGCTGATCTTCTGGGAAGTGACCAAGGGCTGTAATCTGCGCTGCATCCATTGCCGTGCCAGCGCCACCGAACTCAGCTCTCCCTCGGATCTCAGCACCGCCACCGCGCTCGGCATCATTGACCAGATTGCCGCCTCCGGCAATCCCATCCTGGTGCTCAGCGGCGGCGAGCCGCTCTACCGCTCCGATATCTTCCAACTGGCGCGCTATGGCACTGACCACGGCCTGCGCGTGGCGCTGGCTACCAATGGCACCCTGGTGACCCGGGAAGTGGCACGCATGATCGTGGATTCGGGCGTGCGCCGCGTTTCCATCAGCCTGGACGGAGCCGATGCGCTGACCCATGATACTTTCCGCGGTATTCCAGGGGCGTTCGACGCGGCGGTGCAGGGGTTGCGCAACCTGAAAGC
>DASVBI010000130.1:0-2500 GCA_036375915.1 Terriglobales bacterium
CCTGGATGCCTTTGAAGACTATGTCCGGGGATTGATCGCGCCCACAGAGGCAGACAAGCTGCAGCGCCTGCGCGACGCCCTCCGCCTGAATCCTTCCTACACCGAAGCCATGCTGCAGTTGGGCAAAACTTATTTTGAGGCCCACGACTACGACGCGGCCGCCAACTGGCTGGGGCGCATTCCCAATGCCGATCCGCTGGCCCGCGAGGGCAATTTTTTTCTGGGGCTGGCGGCTTACTACCAGGGCAACTTTCCGCGCGCCCAAGCCGCCTTTCGCTTCCTGCTGGAGGAGTTTCCTCTCATCGAGGTTTACAACAATCTGGGGGTTGTCAGCGCTCGCCTGAACAAACCCGAGGCCAGCCAGTTCTTTCGGAAGGCGGTGGATGCCGATCCCAGTGACGCCGACTACCGCTTCAACCTGGGGGTTTCCTTGTTTCGGGGCGGCGATGTGGCGGGAGCAAGCCGGGAGTTGCGCGAGTGTTTGGCCTTGCGTCCCGACGACAATGACGCCAAGGGTCTGCTGGCGGCGATGGCCGCGCGCGCGACCGCTCCCGCCGGGGTCAACCCTGCCAGCGTTACTTCCCCCGCGCCGCCGGCCAAGCTGCCGCCGGAAAGAATCAAGCGAAATTATGACGAAGCGGGTTTTCGCGAGCTGGCTATCGAAATGCAAAATGCGTCCGAATCGCGCCTGGGGAAACTGGATCCACGCTCCCATGCCGCCTACCACGTGCAGCGTGGGCGTGATCTGCTGGCCCAGGGTTTCCCGGCCAACGCGGAGAAGGAACTGCGCGAGGCGGTGAGCCTCGATGCCGGCAACGCCCTGGCCCACGCCCTCCTGGCGGAGGCGCTGGACCTGAACCACGATCCGGCGGGAGCGCGCAGCGAGTCCGATGCCGCTTTGCAGCTTGCCCCCTCGGCCGAAGCTTACGTGGTCCTCGCCACCGTCAATCTGAGAGAGAATAATAAGCAGGGAGCCAGCGATCTGGCGGAACGGGCCCTGAAGCTTGATCCGGGCAACGCCGCGGCGCTGGCGCTGAAGCAGAAGCTGGACGGCAAGGCGACAAGTTTGCCGGCTAGCGTGCCCAAGTGAGGCAATGAAGCGTCATTGGCAAAAGCGATTTCTGCTGGGGGCCGCGGCTGTGCTGCTCAGTGGCGCCACGGCGGCTTCGGCCCAGGTGCTCAAGATTGTTGTCAACGACACCATTCAGCCCATCAGCGACGAGTTTATAGGCCGCGCCCTGAAGAAAGCCGATCAGGAAAAAGACCAGGCGGTGCTGATCGAGTTGAACACGCCGGGCGGTTTGGCCGACTCCACGCGCCACATTATCGAGAAAATTGTAGCCTCCCCGGTGGCGGTCATTATTTACGTGACGCCCAGCGGCAGCCGTGCTGCCTCCGCCGGCTTTTTCATTCTGCAGGCGGCTGACGTGGCCGCCATGGCTCCGGGCACCAATACAGGGGCCGCCCATCCCGTCAACCTCATGGGGGGCAAGATGGACGACGTCATGAAGACCAAGGTGGAGAACGACGCGGCGGCGCTGATGCGCTCCATCGTGGCCAAGCGCGGGCGCAACGTGGAGGTGGCGGAGAGCGCAGTGCGGCAGTCCAAGAGCTGGAGCGACGGCGAAGCCCTGCAGCAGCACCTGATTGACTACGTGGCTTCCAGTCCGGACGATCTGTTCAAGCAGCTCGAAGGCAGGCCCATCCACCGCTTCAACGGGCAAACGGTTACCCTCGACCTGGTAGGCAAGCCGGTGCGTCCCTTTGAGATGACGCTCAAGCAGCTCATTCTCAACTACATCATGGACCCCAACATCGCCTTCATTTTGCTGGCGATTGGAGCGCTGGCGCTGTACGCCGAGTTCAACCATCCCGGGGCTGTGATTCCAGGAGTGACTGGGGTCATTTTTATCCTGCTGGCGGCCTTCGCCCTTAACCTGCTGCCCACGCGCTATGCCGCCCTGGTGCTGATTCTGGCGGCCTTCGTGATGTTCGCTCTGGAAGCCAAGTTTGCCACCCACGGCGTGCTCGGCATCGGCGGCATTGCCCTGCTCACCCTGGGTGCCCTGCTGCTGGTGGACGGACCTATACCGGAAATGCGGGTGAACCTGCTGACCGCCCTTGCGGTGAGCATTCCCCTGGGCCTGATTACGGTATTTCTAATGGATATTGCACTGCGGGCGCGACGCGGCAAAATAGTCACGGGAGCGCAAGGTCTGGTCGGCGAGATTGGGACCGCGCGCACCGCTCTCGCGCCCGACGGCAAGGTCTTCATCCACGGCGAACTGTGGGACGCGGTGGCCGTTGCCAGCGTTGAGGCCGGGCAGGCCGTGGTGGTCAAGCGTATTGATGGATTGCGCCTGGAGGTGGAAGCAGTGGGAAGCGCGCAGATATCGCCCGCGCCGGCATCGCCTTAGTTTCAAGTTTTGGGTTTCAAGCTTCCGTGCGGTTGAAACTTGAAACTGGAAACTCGAAACTGCTTCCCTCCCCCCGCTCCTTT
>DASVBI010000121.1:0-2707 GCA_036375915.1 Terriglobales bacterium
GACGCAAGCCAGTTGCTTCTGGGCATCATGGAGAAACAGCAGGTAAACGACCGCTTTCCCCGCTACCTGGAGGATGTTCGCATCGCGCATAAGACCGGCGACGGACAGCCGTTCATCGCCAATGATGCGGGTGTGCTCTGGGTCCACGACCAACCCATAGTGCTGGTGGTATTCACCGGCCACCATCACGGTCCCACAGCGCCTCTGCATGAGTCCATCGCGCGGGTCGCCGCGCTGGTAGCGCGGCGCTACGGCGGCAAATTGACGCCCGGCTTCAAGCCATGAACCTCACACAAGTAAACCTGAGACCATCAGCGGCACGCCTGCTGTTCATCTGCCTGCTGGCCCTGTCGGGCATGTCGCTTTCCGCCGAAAATGTTCTGCTGAAGAACGTTGTGATCTACGACGGCAGCGGGAACAAACCTCGTCGCGGGGACGTTCGCATCCAGGGCGACAAAATCGCGGCTGTTGGTCACCTCCGCGCGAAGCCTGGAGAAGAAGTGCGCGACGAGCACGGCATGGCCCTGTCGCCGGGCTTCATTGACATGCACAGCCATGCCGATTCCGGCATCTTTGACGATCTGAATGCCGAGAATGTGGTGCGCCAGGGGATCACGACAGTTTTTGTTGGTCAGGACGGCGAATCGCAGTATCCCCTGGCGGAGTTCCTTAGCAAGCTGGACAAGCAGCCCGCTGCCATGAATTTCGCCAGCATGGCAGGCCATGGCACCCTGCGCGAGCAGGTGATGGGGAAAGGCAAAGAACTGCTGCGGCCTTCCCGGCCTGTGGAACTCGAGCAGATGAAGCGCCTGCTCGCCCAGGAAATGCAGGCTGGCGCCTACGGCCTATCCAGCGGGCTCGAGTACGATCCCGGCCACTTCGCCACTAGCGATGAAATGATTGAGCTTTCGAAGGTGGCCGCCCAGTATGGCGGCTTCTACATCAGCCACGTCCGCGATGAAGGCAACAAGGTTTTCGATTCCTTCCAGGAAGTATTGGAGATCGGCAGGCGAGGGCATCTTCCGGTGGAGATTTCCCATATCAAACTGGCTACAACACCGGTGTGGCACATGGCGCCCACGCGCATGCCCGAGTTCTTTGCCCAGGCCAAGACCCAGGGCGTGGACTTGAGGGCCGATGTCTATCCCTATACCTATTGGCAGTCCACCCTGCGCGTGATCATGCTCGACCGCGATTACTTCAACCAGGCCAAGGTTGCGAAAGTGATTGCTGAAAACGGCGGCGCTGATCACATTCGCCTGGCGCGTTACCAGCCCGACCCTTCGCTGGCGGGCAAAACTCTGGACGAGATTGGCAGGCAATGGGGAGTCACGCCGGCAGAAGCCTACGGGCGACTGGTAAAGGCCACCATGCCCAGCCCCGGCGGCAAAGGGCCGGAGGAAGGCATTATCGCCACGACCATGAGTGAAGACGATGTGCGCTGGTTCATTGCCAATCCCCACATCATGTTCTGCACCGACGGCGCTCTGCACGACCGGCATCCCCGGGGAGCCGGCGCGTTCCCGCGCGTTCTCGGCCGTTACGTGCGAGAGCAGAAGGTGCTTTCGCTTCCCGCCGCCATTCACAAAATGACTGCCATGCCCGCCGCGCAGCTTGGGCTTAAAGATCGTGGCCGGGTGGCAGCAGGATACGTTGCCGACCTGGTGCTGTTCGATCCTGCAACTGTGATTGATGAATCCACCGTGGAGAATCCGGAAGCACCGCCGTTAGGCATTCCGCAGGTGATGGTCTCAGGCGTGTGGGTGGTGGACGGCGGCAAGGTGACGGGCGCCCATCCCGGCCACGTGTTGCGGCACAGCTTGCCTGCTTCCACCGAAAGTTCAGCCAGGTAAGCGGATTGCAGGTACAGCGCCGATGCTAAGCCCCGGCGAGGTCCGGCATGGTTACAATCCATGCGCCAGCAGGTGGAGGCTCTCATGACCCGATTGTTCGCACTGTTCCTTATCCTGAACATCCTGTCGGGCGCGGTCGCCGCGCAAAACGCCGCCGCTCCCGATATTCCGGAGCCCGGTTCGGTGGAAGCGATTGCGGCTGCGACTACGGAAAAAGAGTTTCTCTCTCCCTGGGTTTCCTATCTGCCTCAATCGTCCACCGTGCCATCGCCCATGACGTTCCTGGGGCGGATTCCCGGGGCGCCGGGAGAGCTGGCAGGCACCGTCAAAGCTTACGCATACTGCCGCGCCCTGGCCAAGGCTTCGCCGCGCGTCCGCGTCTTCACCCTGGGACGCACAGAAGAGGGCAGGGAAATTCTGATGCTGGCCATCGCCGACGAAGCCGGTATTCGCCAACTCGATCAGCTCAAGGCCGCTACCGCGGCCCTCGCCGACCCGCGGCGCACCGACCCTGCCGCGGCTGACGGGCTGATTAGGACGGCTCGGCCTATCTATTACTTCAACGCCGCTCTGCACTCCGACGAAACCGGTTCCACCGAAGCCATGCTGGAAATGGCCTATCGCTTAGCCGTCTCCGAGCAGCCCATGATCCGCCGCATTCGCCAACGGCTGGTTGTGCTCATTAATCCCATCTCCAATCCCGATGGCCGTGACAAAGTCGTGGACTGGTTCTACGAGTACCTGAAAGGCAAAACCGACTATGCCAATCTCCCGCGCCAGTCCCCTCCTTACTGGTCGAAGTACACCTTCGTGGATATCAATCGCGATACCCATCAGCAGACGCACGAGACCAC
>DASVBI010000251.1:0-2789 GCA_036375915.1 Terriglobales bacterium
GGATTATGTGCCTCATCCTATGGGCGGAAAGGAAAGAATCCCATGTCGCATCCAATTTTGGTTACAGGCGCCGCCGGCGGGGCGCAAGGCTCGACCGGGCGGCTGGTAGCAAGTCTTCTATTGGAGCAGGGCCTCCCGGTACGCGCGTTGGTCCACAAGCTCGATTCGCGGTCCGATGATCTGCGGCAGAAGGGCGCTGAAGTGGTCGAAGCCGATCTGCTTGACGCGGGGTCCGTGCAGGTCGCCATGCGGAACGTCGAGCGAGCCTACTTTACCTACCCCGTGACGGACGGGCTGCTCGAAGCAGCTACGATCTTCGCGGCAGCCGCTCGCGCGGCGTCACTGGAGCTGGTGGTGAACAATTCGCAGTTTCAGGGTATCCCTGGCGACCCCGCCTTCCGCGACCTCCAGCACGCCCCCAGCTTCCGGAATTTGCAGCACCGGCTGGCCGACCGCATCTTCGACTGGGCGCAAGTGGGCGCGGTTCATGTCCAGGCGCCGCCATATTACGAAAACGTGCGAGCACTCGTCGCCCGCAGTGTCGCCGAACAAGATACGGCGTTCCTGCCGTGGGGCCAGGATACGACCGTGATTCCCCTGGCCGGCGCGGAAGATGTAGCCCGCGTGGCTGCGTCCCTCTTAGCCAATCCCAAGTTGCCTTCTCAGAATGCCTACCCGCTGATCCATGCAGCTCCCACGGTGAAGGAGATGATGGAAGATTTAGCGAGAGCGATTGGACGGCCGGTTCGATACGTCGCGATCACGGACGAGCAGTGGGCCAATGCCGTGAAGGAGCGGATCAATCCTCACGCGCTCGATCATCTGACACATCTTTGGCAGTACTTCCGGAAAGGCGGGGAGCACTACCAGGCTACCGACACGGTACGAGCGGTGACCGGCAGGAATCCGCCGACGCTGGAGGAGTTCTTCCGTGAAAATGCAGGCTTTTTCGCCCAGGCAGTACTAAAGGAGGCCTGAAATGTCATCGGAAACTCTGTTCCGCATCCAGCTCGTTTTCGGTTATGTCGCGTGGCTGCTTTGCTTCGGGGCTTACTTCTGGCCGCGGCTCAAAGCGATGGACCGGGCCGATGCGCAGCGCGTCATTGCTACCTTGCACAGCTTCCGGTTCTTCGGTCTGGTGTTTATTGTTCCAGGCATCGTCGGTCCCAATCTGCCGGGCAGCTTCGCCACGATGGCCGCCTATGGGGACTTTGCAACGGGAGTGCTGGCGATGCTTGCACTTGTTACGGTCAGGATACGTCCGCTGTTTTGGTCTTTCGTCGTGGCTTTCAATCTGGTGGGCGCAATGGACCTCACCGTTGACTATTACCACGCCATTCAAGCCGGCGTGCCTGCGATGGCAGGGCAACTGGGCGGAGCGTATGCGATTGTTGTCCTCTACGTGCCGCTGCTGGTAATCACGCACGCCACAGCGTTCTATTTGTTGCTACGTCCGGATGAGGAGAAACAATATGTCTGACACACCGTCCGCGCAAGCCTGGTTCGCAGCCGGCGAGCGCATCGGCTACGACCCGAAAGCTCGTGCCATTGTTTTGGGTGAAGACGTACCGCTCAGGATTTTCTTGCGGCGGGAAGGCGATCCTGGAGAGGCCGTCTCCTTCCTGCCGGGGTTTCCCGACGGTTCATTCGGGTGGGCGAAAGTCCGGCCGCATCTGCCCGGCGCTGACCAAATGCCAAAGATCTTTCTCGATTACGCCGGCATGGGCGACAGCGACAAGCCAAAAGACTACGCCTATTCCACCGCCGAGCGCACGGATCTGGTGGAAGCGGTCTGGCGGGATTTATCGGTCCAGTCCACGACGCTGGTCGCTTTCGATTTTTCGTCGCTGGTCGTTCTGGAGCACCTGCGGCGCCGGCTGGAGCGTTTACAGCGCGGCGAACCGGCCGGTGGACCGGACATACGGGGAGTTTTCATATTCAATGGAGGGCTGTTCACGGACGGGCACTCCCACCCGTGGTACACGACGCCCATGCTGCGGCGCCTCCCCAAACAGGCCCGCCGGCGCATTCCCTTTGCATGGTTCAAAAGAACTCCCGGAATAAGGAGGATGTGGTCCGCTGGCTATCGCATAACGGAGGCCGAGCTACGCGAACTCCATAGCACTCTGGACCTTCACGATGGCCTGTTCTACCTCTCCGCCGCAGCGGGCTTCGTGGCGGATCACAGAGCGCAGGGCGAGCGGCTCGACTTTGGCCGGATCTTCCGGGCTTATCGCGAGCAGTTTCCGTTTCTGGTAGGCGGCAGCCAGGAAGATCCCTTTGAACACCGCCAGGTGGATCTGGCCGAGCAGCGATTGGGCAAACTCGGCCTGCAGATCGAACGGTTGCCCGGCGGCCACCTCGCCACGAACGAACAGCCTGAGGCATTGGCGGCGTTGATCGCAGAGTTCGAGCGAGAGACCGCAAGAAGTCCAAGCCATGCGTCTAAATAACAACTTTTCATAGAGAACAGTTAGGACCGATACCGACAGCGACATCAAAATACGCGAACACTATAGTGCCCTGAATTGGCGGGCGCCGCTGGACTGGATGCATCCACCCGCTGCTGGATGTTGGCTGCGGCATAGGCGGGCCGGGGCGCTATCTGGCGGCCACCTTCGGGTGTAAAGTGACCGGCGTCGACCTCAGCCCCGTCAGCGGCGTGAGAATAATCGAAGCCGGTCACCAACCCCACTAAGAGAACCGCGTCACTTCACGCGCCCTGAGGCTGTACGCATGGCGGCGCGAATTTTGCGGCAATGGCACGACTGCCTCGACGAGCCAGCTTC
>DASVBI010000081.1:0-5774 GCA_036375915.1 Terriglobales bacterium
CCTGATCGGCGAAGACATTGAGGTGGTCAATGTGCCCGGCCCCGACCTGGGCCGCATCAAGGCCGACCCCGGACAACTGGCGCAGGTGATCCTCAATCTGGCGGTGAACGCACGCGATGCTATGCCCCAGGGCGGAAAGATCATCCTGGAGACCGCCAACGTTACCCTGGATGAGAGCTACACTCAGAAGCGCACCTCCATGCCCGCGGGCAACTACGTGATGCTCGCCATTACTGACACTGGCAGCGGCATGGATGCGGACACGCAATCGCACATCTTCGAGCCCTTCTTTACCACCAAAGGACCGCAGGGCACCGGCCTGGGGCTTTCCACCGTGTACGGCATTATCAAGCAGAGCGGTGGGTTCATCTGGGTTTACAGCGAACCTGGCCAGGGCAGCACTTTCAAAATCTATTTTCCCCGCGTCACCGAGCCGGAGTTGCTGGTTGAAGTGCCGGTTGCAGGCAAGAAAGTGGCCGGCGGCAAGGAAACCATTCTTCTGGTGGAAGACGAGCCCACCTTGCGCGAGCTGGTGCGGCGGTTCCTGGAGCGTCACCAGTACACCGTGCTGGAGGCGGAGGGCGGGCGCACCGCGCTGGATATAGTCGCCCAGTACACCGGCAGGATTCACCTGCTGCTCACCGACATCGTCATGCCCGACATGAATGGGCGCGAACTGGCGCGGCGGTTGCTCCGTCTCCGCCCCGGTACGCCCGTAATCTACATGTCTGGCTACACCGAGCGCGCTGTCCACCAGAATGGCGAACTGGAGAAGGGGTTGGCCTTCCTGCAGAAGCCCTTCACCGAGCAGGTGCTGACCGAAAAAGTGCGCGCCGTGCTGGAGAGCCGGGAACGGCAACCTCGCGAGTTCGAACTGGAAAAGGGCCAGTTGCCGCTGTGGGCGGAGGACCGGGCGCCGCGTTTGTCGGTGCGCCTGCCCCTGCGCTATCGCCTGCCCGGAGAAGCGCGCTGGAGCCAGGGCACCACCGAAAACGTGAGTCGCTCCGGGGTGCTGTTTCACGCCGAGCAGGCCTTGCAGCCGCGGTCGGAGCTGGAAATCAACCTGATCTTACCCATCGAGATTGAGGGGATTGGCGGCGCCGAAGTGCTGTGCCGGGGAGAAGTGGTGCGTATCGTGGAACCCCAGCAGGCCGACCTAAGTCCGGCGCTGGCGGCAAGGTTTCTGGAGTACCGGCTGCTCAGCCGGACGCCTCCGGCGCGGGCCTGAAGCGCGTACAACCCGTCGCAGCAGCCGGGCGGAGCGGGAACCCGGGGCGGACATGCTAAATTGAAGAGTCATGTCTGCACCCAATTCCGCCTTTGTGCGGGCCTGCAAAGCCCAAGCCGCGCCCTTTACCCCGGTGTGGTTCATGCGCCAGGCCGGGCGCTACATGGCGGAGTACCGCGCGGTGCGCAAGCATCATTCCCTGCTGGAAATCTGCAAAAAGCCGGAACTGGCGGCCGAGGTGACCATCACTGCGGCCGAAGCCCTGGGCGTGGACGCCGCCATCATCTTCGCCGACTTGCTGTTGCCCTTTGAGGTCATGGGGCTGAAGTTTCATTTCGCCTCCGGCGAGGGCCCGGTGATCGAGGCGCCGCTGCGCCATGCCGAAGATATTGCGCGTTTACACACCGACCGCGCCGGCGAACTGGCCTATGTTTCTGAAGCGGTGCAGCGCGTGGCCCGGCACTTCGGAGAAAAGTTGCCGGTGATTGGTTTCTGCGGCGCTCCCTTCACCCTGGCCAGCTACATGATCGAGGGCGGCGGCTCCCGCAACTACGTGGAAACCAAGAAGCTGATGTACTGCCAGCCGCAAGTTTGGGACCAACTGATGGCCAAGCTGGTGGCGGTGCTCAGCGAATACTCCGCACAGCAGGCGCGCGCCGGGGCGGACGTGATCCAGGTCTTCGATAGCTGGGTGGGCTGCCTCGCCCCCGATGATTACCGCCGCTACGTGCTGCCGCGCACCACCGAACTGGTGCGCAAGCTGCAAAACTCCGGCGTGCCCGTGATCTACTTCGGCACCGATACAGCCACACTGCTGCCCGCCATGCAAGAGACTGGCGCGGAGGTGATCGGCGTGGACTGGCGCATCCCGCTGGACGATGCCTGGGCCAGCCTGCACTTCCAGGGCGCGGTCCAGGGAAATCTCGATCCGGTGGCGCTGTTCGCTGACTGGAAGGACCTGCGTGCCCGCGCTGAGGAGGTGCTGCGGCGCGCCGGCGGGCGTCCCGGCCATATTTTTAATCTCGGGCACGGCATTCTGCCCGAAACTCCGGTGGAGAACGTTCGCAACCTGGCGAAGTTTGTGCATGAGTATTCGTCCAAAGCAGCGGCGGTATCGCGATAAGGAGAGGCTTTGAGCGCTGGCTCGGAAAAGACGGCGGTACTGCTGCTGGCGCACGGCACGCCAGACGCGGTGGAACAAGTTCCTGAGTTTCTGCTCAAGGTGACTGGAGGGCGTCCGCTGCCTCCCAGCGTGGTGGAAGAAATCAAGCACCGCTACAGCCTGATTGGGCGCTCGCCGCTCACGGAATACACCATGAAGCAGGCGGAGGCATTGGCGCGCGAGCTCCATCTGCCGGTGTACGTGGGCATGCGCAACTGGAAGCCGTTTATCGCTGACACCGTGCGCGCCATGGCCGCCGCCGGCGTGCAGCGCGTCATCGCCATCTGCCTGGCTCCGCACGACTCGCGCACCAGCGTCGGCCTCTACCGCAAGGCGGTGCTGGACGAAGCGCCGCCCTTCCCGGTGGAGTTCATTGACAACTGGCACGACCATCCGCTGCTGGCGCGCGCCTTCGCGGAGAAGCTGCGCGCCGGCTGGGAGCGCGCCTGCCGCGAAATGGGCGCGCGCGTTCCCGTGATTTTCACCGCTCACAGCGTTCCGCAGCGCACCATCGCGGAGGGCGACCCCTACGAGGAACAGGCGCGGGAAACCGCGGCGCTGGTCGCTATCCAGGTGCCCGGGCTCACCATGGACGGCTGGACATTCGCGTTCCAGAGTCAGGGCATGTCGGGCGGCGCCTGGTTGGGCCCCACCGTAGAAGACACCATCCTGCAACTCAAGGCTAAAGGTCACGGCGGAGTTTTCATTCAGCCCATCGGTTTTCTTTGCGATCACGTGGAAGTGCTCTACGACGTGGATATTATGTTTCGCGAGTTCGCCGAGAAGAACGGCGTGCGGCTGTGGCGGGCGGAGTCGCTGAACGAATCGCCTGCCCTGGTGGCCGCGCTGGCGGATGTGGCGCGGTCGCGGCTGGGAGCAGGCGAACCAGCGAAGGCCGTGGCGCGGATCAAGGCGCAGTAGCAAGCTATTTTGAAATGCAGAGGTCCTTCGTTCGCACTCCCTCGCGTGGCGCGCGGTCACGCTCGCTCAGGATGACATTGAAATGCGGCGCATCGCCATTATCGGTGGAGGCATTTCCGGGCTAAGCGCCGCGTACTATCTGGAACGGCAGCGCCGGCTGGGCGCGCAACTGGAATACGTTCTGTTCGAGAGCTCCCCCCGGCTTGGCGGTTCGCTGTTTACGCAACATGCCGATGGCTGCCTCATCGAGGCCGGTCCTGATTCCTTCCTGACCGAGAAGCCCTGGGCGGCGGAGCTGTGCCGCGAAATGGGAATTGCCGGCCAGTTGATCGGTTCCAACGATGCCGACCGCAAGACGTACATCCTGGTCAAAGGCCGCCTGGTGCCCATCCCCGATGGGCTGATGTTCATGGTGCCCACCAGAATCCTGCCCGTCGTCGTCTCGTCGCTATTTTCTCTGAGCGCAAAGCTCCACATGGCTCAGGAGTGGTTCCATCCCCCGCGCCCGGCAGGCGCCGATGAGACCGTGGCCGCGCTCGTGGAACGCCATTACGGCCCGGAGATGGTGGACCGGCTGGCCGATCCCCTGCTCTCCGGAGTCTATGGCGGCGAAGCCTCGGGATTGAGCGTGCGCGCGGTGCTGCCGCGCTTCGCCGAGATGGAAGCCAGGCACGGCAGCCTGGGCCGGGGCATGCTGGCCGCCCGCAAGCGCATGGCAAAAAGCAATGCTCCGCCGCGCCCGTTGTTCAGTTCTTTAAAAGATGGCATGCAGCAACTGGTGGACGCGATTCTTACCCGCTTGCCGCGGGAGGTTCTGCGCACGGGAAGCGCGGTGCGCGAACTGAGGCGCGAGGACAGTTGGTGGTCCGTCGGGGCGGAGAGTAGCGGCCGTGAGCGCTTTGATGCGGTGATCCTGGCCACGCCGGCCCCAATGGCGGGCGCGCTGCTGGGTCCGGTTCAGGCGGAACTGGCCGCCGAATTGAACGGCATCGCCTACAGTTCTTCGGTGACGGTCACGCTGGGATACGAACGCGCCGGGCTGCGCCTGCCGCCCGGTTTCGGCTTCCTGGTGCCGCGCAGCGAACGCAAGCGCATGCTGGCCTGCACCTTCGTACACAACAAATTCCCCCATCGTGCCCCCAAGGACCGGGCTCTCATCCGCTGCTTTTTAGGCGGAGCCAGAGACGAGGAAATTCTCGGCTGGTCCGACCAGCAGATCGAGGCCGCCGTGCGCAAAGAATTGCGCGAAATCCTGTGGCTCACCGCTCAGCCCCTTTTCTGCCGGGTTTACAAATGGAAGGGCGCCATGGCGCAGTACGGGGTCGGACATCTGGAACGGTTGGAGCGCATTGAGCGCCTGCGCCAGCAATTGCCGGGCCTGGCGCTGGCCGGGAACGCCTACCGCGGCATTGGCGTGCCCGACTGCGTCCGCTCCGGCAAGGATGCCGCCGCCCAGGCCGCCGGTGTGCAATCTGCGGTTACCGCCGTAACTCCCGCCAAAGACCCGCTCGCCCAGCAACCTGCCCCCTGATGTAGGGTTTATCCAATCAAAGAGGTGGGGGTTATGAGCCGAGCGTATTTTGTAAAGACTTTCCTGAGCGCCTTTCTGCTGCTGGGATTGGCAGCCGCCCAGAATCAAAATCAGGACATGTCCAACATGCCGGGGATGGCCAACACGCCCGGCGCCGACCATGCCATGGAAGCGATGGAATCGCACCACATGGATATGGGCCCGCACATGAAGATGACGGCGCTGCGCCCCCTGCGTCCGGGCGACCAGGAGCGCGCCGATAAGATTGTAGAGGAATCGCGCCAGGCTATCGCCAAGTACCAGGACTACCGCGTGGCCCTGGGAGATGGCTACCAGATTTTTCTGCCCAACGTGCCCCAGAAGATGTACCACTTCACCAACCGCCGCTATGCGTTTGAGGCGGCGTTCCGCTTTGATCCCGAACACCCGACCTCCCTGCTTTACGAAAAGCGCGGCGACGACTACAAGCTGATCGGGCTGATGTACACGGCGCCGCGGCGCATGAGCGAAGACAAGCTGAACCAGCGCAGACCGTTAAGCATCGCCCAGTGGCACCAGCACGTAAATCTCTGCCTGCCGCCCAAGGACCGCCGCCAGGAGATGCTGGAGCCGCATCCGCAGTTCGGATTGCGCGGGTCCATCTACACCAAGGATGCGTGCGAGGCGGCCGGGGGGCGGTTCCTTCCCCACGTCTTCGGCTGGATGGTGCACATGTATCCCTACGAGCACAGCCAGGAAGCCATCTGGTCAGTCGAGCGGCAGACGCATAACCGGCCAGGGGATTGATCGCCAAATAGAACTCGAAGGCTTACGCGCTAGCGGCTCTTGTTTGCGTCGGAAGTGAAGCAGTAATGTAACTGCAATAGGCAAAGTTGTACTGAGCTACGAGCGGTCTCCCGCATGCCTCCCGAATGACGGTAAGGGCATTCAGC
>DASVBI010000416.1:0-3550 GCA_036375915.1 Terriglobales bacterium
GGATGGCAAGGGCGAGACCGCCATGGGCAAGCGCCTGGGCATCAAGGACCTGGGCTCAGCGGATGTGCAGAAGCAGTCGGATGCCGACCTTACCACCGTCGTCACCAAAGGCAAGGGCAAGATGCCGGGTTATGAGGGCAAGCTGACGGGCGATCAGATTCAGGAGTTGGTGAAGTTTATCCGCACCCTGAAAAAGTAGGCGGTAGTTCGTAGCCGGTATTTGGAAGCCGCTGTGCGCACGCGGCCGATGTCGTGGCGGACTGAGGCTGGAAATAAGCTGCTTGGAGTGTCATCTTGAGCGAGGACGCGCTATGTGCGTCCGAGTCGAAAGACCTTGCGGTTCTGTGAGTACAAGCGCAAGGTACTTCGACTCGCCGTCGCCTTTGCGGCTCCGGCTCGCTCAGCATGACAAGGGGAGAGGCTCGGCCTTAAGCAACGATCTTCTTCAATTCCGCTACCACCCTCTCCACCTCTTCCTCCGTGTTGTAATGCACCAGTCCGATGCGTAACCAGCCGCCGGTTGCTTCCACGTCGAGCCGCCGGGCCAGGTCGAGGGCGAAGTAATGCCCGTCCCAGGTGAAGATGCCGCGCTCTGCCAGTTTGCGGGCCAGTTCAATCGGCGTGTGTTCTTTAACGCGCACTGCGACGGTGGGAGTGCGCTCGCCAAATCGCGCGGGATCGGCGATGCCGTATAACTTCAGGCCTGGAATTTGCAGCAGTTCGGAAATAAGCGGCTCCATCAATCCCCGTTCGTAGTTTCGAATTGTGGCATAGGCCGCCAGCAGCGCCGCTCTGCGGCTCGGTGCAGCCGGTTCGCAATGCCGGCCCAGATCCGCCAGGTACTCAATCGCCGCCCGCACGCCGGCGATATTCTCGTGCGACAGCGTGCCCGTTTCCCACTGTTCAGGCAGGCGGTCATACTGCGCCCGGACTTTATACGGCCGCAACCGGCTGGAGACCGCGCGCTTGCCGTACATCACTCCGGAGTGGGGCGCGAAAAACTTGTAGGGGGAGCACAGCAGGAAGTCGCAATCCAGGTCGCGCACGTCAATGGAGCCGTGGGGCGCATAGTGCACGGCATCAACGACCGCCAGCGCTCCGGCGGCATGCGCCAGGCGCACAATTTCCTTCACCGGGTTGATAGTGCCCACGGCGTTGGAGGCGTAGCCCACGGCCACCACCCGCGTCCGGGGCGTGATCTTGGCCGCCAGGTCGTCCAGGCGCAGGGTGCAGTCCTCTGCTTTGACCTCGGCGCGCTGGATGACCACGCCCTTTTCCTCCAGCGCCAACCAGGGTGAGACGTTGCCGTCGTGATCGAGCCAGGTAAGCAGAATTTCGTCGCCTGCCCGCAGTTGGCGCCCCATAGCCCGGCTGAGCAGCAGCGTAAGCGTGGTCATGTTCTGGCCGAAGGAAACCTCGTCGGCCTCGCATCCCAGCAGGTCGGCCATGGCGCTATGCGCCTCCGCCAGCATGGCGTCGTTGCGCTCGCTGGTCAGGTAGGCGCCGCCAACATTGGCGTTAGATTGCAGGAAATAATTTGTGACCGCATCAATCACCCGCTGCGGCACCTGGGTGCCTCCGGGCCCGTCGAGAAATGCGGCCGGGCGGCCGTTCACTTTGAGTTTCAGGCTGGGGAACTGCTCCCGCACCCAGGCAATGTCGAGCGCTGCCTTGCGATTTAAAGTTTGAGTTCCCATGTTTCACGCACTTTACTTCACCGATTTAATCCTCAGCGACGGCGACCCGCGTTTGCAATTCTCAGCAGTGTCATCCTGAGCGAGCGCGAGTTGATCCCGCTTTGCGGGAGAAACCAGCGCGAGTCGAAGGACCTTGTGTATGGAAACGCAAGGTGTTTCGACTCGCCATCGCCGCAACGCGCGGCTTCGGCTCGCTCAACATGACAGGTGTGAAATTACCTGTTATCACTGAGCTCCTTGTTTGTTCCGGCCGCTCGCACCAGATCCGCCAGCAGGCCATAAGCTGTTTCCGTCACTCCCGGGTTCTGTTCTGTAATGGCCAAGCCGGGGAAGATGTCGGTTTCAAAGTAAATCGCCGACGAGGTTCCGTTCACCCAGGCCAGGGGATCGCTCAGCGGCAACTGCTGCGGCCGCACGCCGGCCCGAACGCCGCCGCTCGCGCGCCGCGCCTCACATACCAGTTTATAGGGCCGGCCGGCGCGCCGCGCAGCCTGCACCGCCAGGGGGTGCAAATCCTCAATCCCTTCGCGCTCAACCTGCTGCGGCTTAAGCGGTTTGCCCATGAGCACCGTGACCAGGGCCGCTACTTTGACGGCGGCATCCCAGCCTTGCAGATCGTCGCTGGGATCGGTTTCGGCCACGCCCAGTTCCTGCGCCTTGCCAATGGCACGGTTCAGCGTGCTGCCTTCTTCCATCTGCTGCAGAATCAAATTGGTGGTGGAATTCAGGATGGCGCGGAAGCCGCGCACTTCCACTGTGGGCAGGGTGTCGCGAAACAGACAGAAGATGGGGACGCCATCCATGACGGTGGATTCGAACAGGAATCTGCGCCCAGCCTTCTGCGCCAACGCGCTCAGTTCGGCATGGCCGTGCACCACCGGACCTTTATTGGCGGTGATGGCGTGCGCGCCCATTTCCAGCGCCGCCCGCAGATGATCCATGGCGGGCTGTCCGGTTTCGCGGTTGAGGGAGGTGATCTCGAACAGTACGTCGGCGCGGGCGGCGCGCAGCCAGTCGCGGACGTTATTCGGCCGGGGATCGGCCCGAGGCGGAATCTCTCCCCGCAACAGTTCCGCCGGATCCAGTCCCTCCGCGGCCGCAATCCATCCCATGCGGCGCGTGGCCACGCCGGTCAATTGCCATGCGATGCCGTACTGATGTTGGAGGTCCTGCCGCTTACGTTCCAGCAGCGAAACAAAGGCCCGCCCCACGTTTCCGAAACCAAGCAGCGCCAGGTTATAGATGTGGACTTTCAATTAAGTAGTTACAGGGTAAGAATCACAGCGGCATAAGGTAGCGATAGTAGTCGTTATCGCGCTTCCAGCCCAGGCTTTCATACAAGCGCTGCCCGGGATGGTTATCCACCGCGGTCTCCAGCCACAAGCCGTCGGCCTTGGTCTCCACTGCCCATTGCCGCGCTCGCTCCATCAGAGCTTTGGCCGCACCCTGCCGCCGCGCGCCCGGGGTCACGAACAGGTCGTTCAGAATCCACATGCGCTTCATGGCGGTCGAAGAGAAGCAGGGATAGAGTTGCACGAATCCAACCGGCTTATCGTCGGCCAGGGCCAGGAAGATCACCGACTGGTCTTGCTGCAGGCGCTCGCCGATAAAGACGCGCGCTCCGGCCAGATCGGGTTTCTGCTTATAGAACTGACGGTAGGCGTCGAAGAGCGGCGCGATGCGTTCCACGTCGGCGGCGCCGGCGCGAACAATTCTCACCGGCTTGGCGGCAGGGTTGGCTGATGACATAGGGCATTCCGGTAGAGACGTAATTAATTACGTCTCTACTGCAGTGTTAAGGAACAGCGTACACGACTCTTATCCCATGGTATGCGCGCGTTCGGGCTGAATCT
>DASVBI010000277.1:0-7637 GCA_036375915.1 Terriglobales bacterium
TCAGGCCCAACAGGCCGACGACCGCGGAAGCCGGCCAGAAGTAGCGCTGGGCATTACGCCGCACGTCCAGCTTCTGCCGCATCTGCAGGCGCAGTTCGGCAACGGAGTTGTGCAAGCGGCGGCGTTGTTCAGCCGCCCGCAATTCCAGCAGGTCAGTAGGAATATTGCCGGCGCTCATACCTGGGTCCTCGCTTCATGCTGCAGCCAGATTTGGTCTTTCTTTAGCACCTCGATGGTTTTCCTGGGCATCACGCCCTGGGCACGCATTTCTTTCAGCCCGAACACCGCAGCCATTCCTCCCACGATGCAGTACAGCACGCCCACGATGATGAAGGAATAGAACCAGCGGAAAGGATTGCCGTAAAAAGCGACCGATACCAGGCCCACCAGACAGAGGGTAAGCATCAGAAAAGCTGTCCACAGAAAAACAAAGGCCGTGATCACCATGGGCAGTGCGGTCTTGTAGGCGCGCACCTTCTCGGACATCTCCGATTTGAGCATGGCGAGGCGGGTCTGCAGAAATTCCTTGAGCTCGTCTTTGACCTCATTGACAACCCCGGCGAAGCTCCGGCCATTAAAATTCACGGTTGAATCAGCCACGTTTCCCCCTTCCCACGCGGAGAAAAATTCCCAGCAGAAAAGCTGCAGCTCCAATACCGGCCAGCACGGCGAGCGGACGCTCAGCGGTAAGCCGTGCGGCAAGCTGGCGCATCACGCGGGCGCGCTCCCTGGCGTCCCGCGCCATGCGCGAGGCGGTCGCCCTGGCCTCCCCCAGGGTGGCCGCAGCCTGGATTCCGGCCTGCTCGATGGCGGCCCCGGCCCGCTCCCGGATCTCTTCGACCTTCTCCTGAGCGGCCTGCATCTTCTCCTGCGCCCCGTGCTTAAGCTGTTCAGAGGCCGACAGGCCACTCTGCACCCCTCCGCCCCGGATCACCTGAAATCGGTCGCGTGCCTTCTGCACCTGGCGCGTAACCCCGCCCAGAGCGCCGCCGATGGCCTCCGCCGCTTCGTTCAGGGCGGGGTTGGTCCGGGTAGTTGCCGGCGGGAGCTCTCGTTCCGGATCTAGCGCCGGCTGGTCGGGCGCGAGCATCTGTTCTGTTCGTCTGGCTTCAGCCATTAGGATTCCTTTCTGCCGAGAACCTCTTACGTTCCTGTCGTTAAGGTTAGATGTGGATAAGAGACGCGGTGTTTGCAGGGCGGTCTCCTGAATGGCCACCCGGTACTCCGGATTCAGCGGTCAATGAGGGAATGACAGGCAGGGCCTACAGTTCCCGGTACTCGCGGCTACTGCTCATCAGGTTCTGTGAACCCAAGCCAAGTGTCTGAAGACGCCCGCGCACAAGCTCGAACTGGCTGGCAGGGAAGAAGTTCACCACCACGCTATCGAACAGAAGAGCGGCAGGAAAGGCGTAGAAGGAAACTACGAAAACAACGAATGACCAGTCCCAGCCGCGAAGGCGGGCAGCAGCGATTCCGGCGCCATAGCAGCCTACCAGGCGAAGCCAGCGGTACGCCGGTGTGCGAAGCGGTTGGAGGGCCGTGCCACAGCCCGGGCAATCGAAGCGCCGGCCGCGTGTCTGGAGCCGAGTCAGCAGGCAATCACACGACGGGCAGCGGGGCATTCTCCGCATCAGAAAGCTCCCCCACCGCCTCCGCCGAAGCCGCCGCCGGAGAAGCCCCCTCCGCCGCCAAACCCTCCGCCGCTCCAGCCCGAGCCGCTGGAACTGGCTCGCGGCGCGGAGACGAACACCTGGTTCATGTCATAGGACATGCTGTGCATGGTGCTGGAAAACAGGATGGGGTTAAACATGACCCCGGTGGGCGAGACATACCAGTTGGGCGGGTTCTTGACGATTCCAGCGAAGGCCTGCGCCCAGTGGTGCTCCACGCCCAAGGCCATGGCGAAGGGCAGGAACTTCTCGAACGTGTCCGGCGGCATGCGCTTGATGCGGTCGGCATCCACCCGGTTCATGAACTCCTCAAATCCGAGAATGGCCACCCGCGCGCGCGCCCCCTTGAGGGTTTTGCAGGTCATTTGCCGGCCGAACAGCCACACCATCAGCGCAGCCACGGCGATGGTCACAACCGCCAGAGGCACCGAGCCAAAAACATCGGCCGCGCCGGTTACCGCCAGCAGGATGAAGGGCGCCGCCGTGAGCGCTGCTCCCCCCAGCATGTAAGCGTTGGCCGATTCGGGGTCAATCAGATACATGCCCTTGCGCCGCAGGGCCGACATGATGTCGTCGCGAATCACCGGAATGGCGGTGTAGAAACGGTTCTTCAGACTGGACAGCCGGGTTTCGGTTACATCGCCGGCGAAAATATTTTCCAGCATCACCCGCTCGTGTGGCGACAGCCCGGTCCACTTCTGACGCGGGATCAGGAGGTGAAAAATGTAATCCTTGTGGTGGAAAATCAGCCCCTGGTCCACAGTTTCTTCAATCTTGACGAAGCCGCGCACTGCCAGGTCCACGATGGTGGAGGTAATGTCGCGGGGATTGACCTTGTCGTCAATCAGCGAGCCCACCTCGGCGGGAGTCATATCCGGGGGCGGCTCGTACATGGGAGCTACGGAGAGGCCCGGGTTGGGGTCGCGCCCTTTGAACCACCACAGGCAAAACATCACCACCAGAGTCCAGGGCGGCAGCAGCACCAGCGGATTGCTGCGCAAAAACCAACTGGCGCGCGTGAGCGGGCCGGGCTGCTGCAGAATGCCTTTGGGAATGTAAATGTCACTGGTCAGGCCGCCGCGCATGGCCAGCGGGCTGGTGGTCTCAAAGCGGGCATTGGCGCCGTTGACCTCGGCCGTGGCTTCATGGCTGATGGAACCGTACAGGCCGGTGAAGGCCTGCGCCCGCAGGCTGCCGGCAGCATTTTCCGGCAGGTGGACGAAGGCGGAGGCGTGGTCAATGGGTACCGGCCAATCGTTGCCGGTCACGTTCCAGTAGAACTCATCGTAGCTGGGGAAATAGCGGACCGCGTTGGGAACGGTGTAGTCAATCTCCACCGTCTTGCTGGCGTCCTCCGCCCCGGGAATATAAATCTTCAGGTGACGATAGCCGTTACGAATGCTGGATTCGTACTTCAGCTTATTGCCGGCTTCGTCCGTAACCCCGGTGACCTTCAGAAACAAGCTGTAGTTGGTGCCATGCGGGCCGGGATACTCAAGGGGAATGTCGCGGTAGATGCCGTGGTAGACGCCGTTAAAGACCACGGTAATATGCTCGCTGACCTCGGCCCGGCCTCGGGGGTCAAGGTTGACGGTAGAACGAAAGTCGGCGATGCGCCAGTCCGCTAGCGCCGGAATCGCGGCCAGGACCAGCAAACAGATAACAACCACGCGCAGCCAGCGGGCATAGAACGCGAACTTAGCCTTGCCCAACATCAGAACTTCACAACAACGTTCTCGCGGTCGGCCGGCGTTTCCAGTTCGAAGTACTGGCGCGGCTGAAAGCCCAGCATGCTGCCGAACATGTTGGTGGGAAAGGTTTGCAGCTTGGTGTTGAAGTCGCGGACCACGGCGTTGTAATAGCGGCGCGCGTTTTGGATGTTGTCTTCGGTCTGGGTCAGTTGCCCCTGCAGAGCGGTGAACTCTTCCGAAGCGCGCAGTTGCGGGTAGTTCTCCGCTACCGCCAGCAGGCCGCGCAGGGCTTGCGTGAGCTGGCCTTCGGCGGCGGAGCGATCCGCTGGGCTGGTGGCGGTCATCGCCGCCGAGCGGTATTTGGCGATGTTCTCGAAGGTTCCTTTTTCGTGGGCGGCGTAGCCTTTTACCGTCTCTACCAGGTTGGGGATGAGGTCGTGCCGCCGCTTAAGCTGCACGTCAATGTCGGACCAGGAGGCGTCAGCGCGCACCCGCAACTGGACCAGGCCGTTGTACATGGCGATGCCGAAGCCGACTATCGCCACAATAACAATCAGAACAATGATCAGGGCCATCACAGGCTCCCGTGTGGAGTTTTGCAGGGTCCCGTACCAGGCGAAGGTATCACAGGCGGGAATGGGGGAGCCAGTGCTGAGTAGGCCGCGGCGGGGCGGCTACTCCGAAGGCTCGAATTTGAGCTCTACCGTTTCCGTGGTCTGCTCCGGCGCGGGCTCAAACTTCCATTTGCCGATTACACGCATGGCCGCCGCCACAAAGGCGGGGTTGCCGCCCAGGATCTTGGCCGACTTCACGTTGCCGTTGGGCTCGATTGTCACCAGCAGCTTCACCGCTCCCTTGATGTTCAGTTGACGAGCCAGATCGGGATATCCGGGCAGGACTTTTTTAACAATCTTGCGGGCGGAGTGAGGTTCAGGGGGAAGGTCCGTGCCGGCCAACGGCGCGCCACCGATAAGTGTCAGCAGGAACAGAACCAGAGCACAAGCTAGCTTTCGGGTCATAGGTCGTTCAGGGTCGGCACAGGCGCCTGAAGGCGAGCTGCAAATGCGCTTGTGCTCAACTCTGAATTGTTTCAAGGGAGCGCTGAACTGGCTAGGTGACCAAAGGGATTGAACTTCGCAGACTGCCGCATAAATTGAACCACGATGTTTTCCGGGACGGGAACGGACAGGCGCGCCTCCCCGGAGCGCAACCGCGCCTGGGGGCAGTGGAGCTACTGGGTGGGAGCGTAATAACCGGGACGGGCGCGGACGTGAACTTTCTTGCTGAGCGCGACTATTTCGATGGAGTGGTAACGCCCGTCCGCAGCCATTTCCGCCGGTTTGTAGGCCAGGGAGTACTGGCTGCGCAACTCCTCCTCGATGGCGGAAAAAGACTTGGTAATATCGGTCATCTTGTAGGGAAAGAAAGCGCGGCCGCCGGTGGCGTTGGCAAGCTGTTCCAGCACCCCGTCGCCACGCATGACCAGGCCGCTGTCGTCGGTGCTGATGGCGTAGATGACCACCTCGGCGCGCTGCGCCATCTGGATGGCGCTGCCCAGGCTGACCTGGCTCTGATTATCTTCGCCGTCGCTGAGCACGATGATGGCCCGCCGCACCGGCCTCTGATCGCCGGTCTTGAGCAGCTTTTCTCTGCAGGCCAGGTAAATGGCGTCATAGAGCGCCGTGCCGCCGCCGGCGCGCAAATTGTCAATGGCCGAGGATAGCTGGACCGTGTTATCGGTAAAATCCTTCATCAGCTTGGAATGGCTGTTGAAGCCGATGACAAAAGCGCGGTCGGTGCCGGTGCGCACCACCTGCTTGAGGAACGAAATGGCGGCGTTCTGCTCGAAGGTGAAGCGGCTCTTGACGGAGCCGCTGTCGTCCACCAGCAGGCCGACGCGCAAGGGCAGATTGGTCTCACGGCGAAAATCAAGAATGCTTTGCGGCGGCTGGTTGTTATCCAGCACGCGGAAATCATTTTGGGAAAGATCGCGCACGAACTTTCCGCGCCCATTGGTGGCGGTAAACACCACATTGACCTCGTCCACACGCCGGCGAATGGTCAAAAGCGTCGAATTGCCCTCCTGTTCCGGGTAAGCTTCGGTCTCGGAAGCAGCCGCGGCACGGCTGAGGTAGGGCTGGGTAGGATCTTGACCGGCCGGGAGTTGGGCATGGGCCCCCGTAGCTGCAAAACACAGCAGCAGGACAGCGGCGAAGCTGGAAAGCAAATATTTCATAAAACGTGCATTTTCTGCCGCTTTACGGGGCACAAACGACTCCCTAACGATTTCATGCATTTTCAATGCCAAGAGAACTCTAGGTCAGGGCGGAGGGGAAGCCAAGTTACAAACGGAGAACAGACTTTCGTTACACACAAGCGGTTAGGGTTTAAGATGACAATTTCCAGGTGGAGGTTTCATGAAAAGGCTAGTCGCGGTACTGACTTCCGTGCTGTTTCTCGCCGCGCCTTTATTGGCGGCCAAAGACAATCAGAAAGAGCAGGACCGGGTCAAAGACGCGGGGGAAGTCCTCAAAGAGATCATCAACATCCCCGATGACATTCCCAAAGATCTCTTCGACCGGGCGGAATGCATCATCGTTCTGCCTTCGGTGAAGAAGTTCGCTATCGGTGTGGGTGGCAGCTACGGACGCGGCGTCATGAGTTGCCGCACCGGTCAGCATTACACCGGACCCTGGAGCGCTCCCGCCATGTATGCGCTGGAAGGCGGTAATATCGGCTTCCAGCTGGGCGGCCAGGCGACCGACTTCGTGCTGCTGGTGATGAACCCCCACGGAGCGGAGTCGCTGCTGAAGACCAAGGTGAAGCTGGGTGCGGACGCGGCGGCGGCAGCCGGGCCCAAGGGGCGGGCCGCGACCGCGGCTACCGACGTGGCCATGCGGGCGGAGATTTTGTCCTATTCGCGCTCCCGCGGTTTGTTTGCTGGCATCTCACTGGAGGGCTCCACCCTGCGCCAGGACAACAGCGCCAATGAGAAGCTCTACGGACGGAAGGTGACCGCCCGCGAGATCGTGCGCGAGCATCGCGTGGGCGTGCCCGCGGCGGGACAGCAACTGGTTTCGCTGCTAAACCACCATTCGCCGAAGAATCTGTCCGACCCCAAGTCGCTGGAGTAATTCCGTAAAGTTGAGCGCCGGGCGCGGCCCGCCCGGCGCGGCTCCGTTGCCGGTTCCCCTGGCTCAACCATCATGCCTTCGCGGAATCCCGCCGGAGCCGGCCCGCATCTTAAAATTGTTCGTGACACTCTGATCTTCGGACGAAAATTTTCCCGCCATCCGGGCCCATGATTTCCCGCTTCGTCACCAAAACGGCTGCCATCACTACGGTGGTGGTGGTGAGCAATGCCGTGGGTAACTATGCCCTCAGCAAGGGCATGCAGGAGGTGGGCCACCTCGTTACCTGGCAGCCGGGGCCCTATCTGCAGGCCTTTGCCGACCCCTGGGTCATTATCGGAGTGCTGCTGCTGATCGCCTGGCTTATCTTCCGCCTGGCCCTGCTCAGCTGGGTGGACCTGAGTTACGTCATCACCGTGACCTCCACTTCCTACATCCTCAGCGCGCTGCTGGGAAAGTTCTTCCTGGCGGAGCAGGTCTCAGCCCTGCGCTGGGCGGGCATTGCACTGATCACGGTGGGAGCGGTATTCGTGGGCGAAACTTTCCCCAGCACCACCGATGAAACCGGGGGATTGGCGGAGGAATAATGCGCTGGATTCTGGTGGCATTGATTGTAGTGCCGGGAACGGTGGGTGATCTGCTCACCACCGCGGGCATGAAGCGCCACGGCGAAGTAAATGACTTCAGCATAGCCGGACTGGCCCGGCTGCTGTGGCAGTTGGCGCGCAACCCCTACATCATCATCGGCATGGTGGCCATGGCGATGTCATTCTTCGCACTCATGGACCTGTTATCCATCGCCAAGCTTAGCTTTGCCGTGCCGGCGACCGCCTCCAGCTACCTGCTGGAGACCGCGCTGGCCAAGCATCTGCTCAAAGAAGAAGTAGGGTGGAAGCGCTGGGCGGGCGCCTCTCTGGTAGCCATCGGAGTAATGCTGATTTCCATATAAGAAAGATTCAAAGTTTCAAGTTTCAAACTTTCACGATCTTCCTCGGTTTCCATGCCGCAGGCCAGCCAGCACGGCGACGGCAAGCGAGCGCTGGGGCCGGAGTTCTGGCTTTTGCCGCCCAGGCCCAGCAGCACCAACCCGGCAACAATGAGCAATGTGGCCAAGCCCTTGCCCACCAGGGCCCAGCCCTGAAAGT
>DASVBI010000506.1:0-9888 GCA_036375915.1 Terriglobales bacterium
GCCGCAATCCCGCAAACTGACGGGCAGCGCCGGAGGCGCGAAATGGTGAAGCCCCGGACGAAAATCCTGGGTAACGCCCCCCCGACGTCACCCCAGCCCCGTCGGGGCGGCACATCTCCTTCCGCCAGCTAGTGCGCTAGACAGCCAGTCAGCTATCTAGCCGCCACCCTGCCCGTTTCGGAACAGCCCGATGGTCTTGCGACCGAACAGGCTGTGCGGCATCTAATTCAAGTGCTACGATAAAGCGGCGGCCGCGCCCGGAGCACGGCTGCGTTGGGGAGAGAAGATGGCATCCGAGGCAATTTTTGAGGTAACTGATTCCAATTTTGACCAATCCGTACTCAAGTCAGACCAGCCGGTGCTGGTGGATTTCTGGGCGGCCTGGTGCGGCCCCTGCCGCGCTTTGGCGCCGATTGTGGATGAAGTGGCGGCCCAGTATGGCGGGCGCGTGAAGATCGGAAAAATGGACGTAGACCGTAACCCGGCTACGCCCCAGCGCTATGGCATCCGCGGCATTCCTACCCTCCTCGTCTTCAAGGGCGGACAGGTACAGGAACAGATCGTGGGCTACGTTCCCAAGGAGAAGATCGAGAAGGCGCTGGACAAGCAACTGGCGTAAGGCAAAACAGCTTGTCAGCTTTCGAAGGTTTAGGCGGCACACCGTGCCGCTTTTCTTTTGCCTCAAGACCTACTGGTAAACATGAACTGTTCTCTCAGGGCGCTCGGTTCTCGGCGGAGAGATGCAAATAAAAAAGCGCCCTGAACTTTTCAGTTCAGGACGCCACGGCAGCCCTCCCCCAGAACTGCCAAACTACGAGATGGATACTAAAGCGGGGACAGAAGGCTGTAAACGTAACTGAAGTAACCTGATACAGGTCGCCACGCTCACCGTTTCCAAATTCGAGACAACCACTCCAGACTCACATGATTTGCAGTGTTGTGTTTCTTTACACCTTTTCCCATCCACGACAACGGCTTGATTCTGCAAGAGATCTGTAATCGCCCTGGGCCGCAGGCACTGCCAGGTTACCGTGGTCATCTATCGTCGGCCCCCGGATGCCACTAACATGTGCTGGTAACAGCCGGGCGACACTTCCGGTACCGCATCCGAGTTCCTCTCAGGATCTTGCATTCCGGCGGCTGTTGGCAGGTTAACTCATGGGCGCCAAATTACTCGATGCCATTACCAGCCGCCTGTGCTCGCACCAGTTTGCCTGGCCGCGACGCAGGCCGGACGGCCGCTACTACCAGGTATGCGTGCTGTGCGGAGCGGAATACATGTACGACTGGAATTCCATGACCCGCACTGGGCGCATTCAGCCCCTGGCCACCGGACAGGCGCCGGCGCAAACCGGGCATCGCTCCCGGCGCCGCTCCAACTGGGTGCCGCGCGCCCGCCGCCTGCGCGCCGATCTGCCCCTGGAATACCGCCAGGCGGGTAGCGATAAATGGCACATCGGCACCGTCGAGAACATCAGTCAGTCGGGCGTCTTCTTCCGCGCCACTCAAGTGCTGAGCCACGACACGGACGTGGAACTGGTCTTCGAGATGCCGGAAGAGATCACCGGCCAGCTCAACAGCCGGGTCCTGTGCAAGGGGTACATCGTCCGCGCCATTCGCGGCCCCGTCAGCAAGGGCTCGCGCCCTGAACCGGCCCTGGCCGCCGCCATCTCCGGCTACACGTTCCTGCCGGAAAAACCGGCGGATGCCAGCGGCGTTCCCGCGCCTTCAGCGGAGAAAAAGTAGCCTTTCTGAGGGGCTGAGAGCTGAGAGCGCCCGCCCAGGAACCAGAAGGCTGAGAGCCAAGAGCTGCGCTTTTCGCCTTTCCACCCGCACCGTTTGCCGGATGCCTCAACTTGGCCAAGCGGCAATTCCTTATTTTCCAGTAAAATGCTGGTTACGGTCCCGAGCAGGCATGGTGGTTGACAAGCAGCTCTTGCGCTGCGCCCGGCAAATTTCGTTTTCCGCAGGCCTATGCGCCAACTGACGCGCCTTTTGCGCTACGTGGGGCCCTACCGGGTCCAATTGCTGACCTCCGTCATTGCCATGGCTCTGGTGGGCCTGCTGGATGCCTTCCGCCTGCTGCTCATCGGCCCCATTCTCGACGCCGTGCTTAACCCCGCGGCGCAGACTAAGAAACTGGCCCTCTTCACCTATCCCGGGACGCACCACACCGTCTATTTGCAGCGCTTTGTCCCTTCCCACTTCAGCAACGCCTGGACGGTGGTCGCCTTCGCACTGGTTGCAGCCACCGTTCTGAAGGGCATTTTCGATTACTTGGGCACGTACCTGGTGAACTATGCCGGCTACGGCATGATCACCGACCTGCGCAACGACGTCCACGACTCCATCCTGAGGCGCTCGGCGGCTTTCTTCCAGCAGCATTCCACCGGCACTCTGCTCTCCGCCATCATCAACGACATTGAGCGCGTGCAGTACGCCATGTCCACCGTGCTGGCGGAATTTCTGCAGCAGGTGTTTACGCTCATCTTCGTGGCCGGGGTGGTCATCGTGCTGGGCGGCAAATTGGCCTGGGTGCTGCTGCTGTTCATTCCTCTGGTAATTCTTTCGGCGCGCAAAATTGGTCGGCGCGTGCGCCACACCACCCGCCGCGGCCAGGACAAGCTGGCCGACATCCACAACCTGCTGCACGAAACCATTACCGGCAACCGCATCGTGAAGGCGTTCGGGATGGAGGAGTGGGAAGCGGGGCGCTTCCGGGCAGCGGCGCGCCGCCTCTTCCGCGCCAACCTGCGTTCCGTAGCCGCGGCCGCCATCAGCTCCCCCACCATGGACATCATCGGCGCCGTCGGCATTGCCCTGCTGTTGCTGCTGGGCCGCGACCTCATCAAGGCGCAGGTGTTCACGGGCGGAGTTTTTGTCGCCTTTATTATCGCGGTTTACAAACTTTATGAGCCGGTGCGCAAGTTCGCCGTCTTCAACAACAACTTCCAGCAGGCCCTGGGCGCTTCCAGTTCGATTTTCGACTTCATGAACCAGCAGGACGTGCTTCTGGAGCGGCCGGCCGCTCGGCAACTGCCACGCTTTCGCGAGAGCATCCGCTTCGACCACGTCAGTTTCTCCTATGGCGCCGATGGCGAAGCCCGCGACGTGCTGCGCGACATTGACCTGACTGTGCACTCCGGCGAGGTGCTGGCCGTGGTCGGCTCCAGCGGCGCCGGCAAGAGTACGCTGGTGCACCTGATTCCCCGCTTCTTCGATGTCACCGGTGGACAACTGCTGATTGATGGCCAGGATGTGCGCGACCTCACCCTGCCTTCGCTGCGCGCCCAGATCGGCATCGTGACCCAGGAGACCGTGCTCTTCAACGACACAGTACGCAATAACATCGCTTACGGCCAGCCGGGCGTGCCCCAGGAGCGGGTGATGGAAGCGGCCACAGCCGCCCTCGCCCACGACTTCATTCAAGCCCTGCCGGAGGGGTACAAGACGGTGATAGGGGAACGAGGCGTGCGCCTTTCTGGCGGCGAGCGCCAGCGCATCGCCATTGCGCGCGCCCTGCTTAAGGACGCCCCCATCCTTATTCTGGACGAAGCCACCTCCGCTCTCGATAGCGAGTCGGAAGCCCTGGTGCAATCGGCGCTGCAGAATCTGATGCGCGGCCGCACCGTGGTGGTCATCGCCCACCGCCTCTCCACCGTGCGCCACGCCAACCGCATCGTGGTGCTGGAAAACGGGGTTATCACCGATATCGGCACCCACCAGGATCTGATGAGCCACCTGGGCACTTATCGCCGCTTGTACAAACTGCAATTCCTGGATTGGGATAGCCAGAAAGTGCAGGCGGGAGCCGCGGAGGGCTGAGGGCCAAAACCCATGTCCATCTACTCCATGACTGGGTTCGCGCAGGCCAAAGGCCAGGTCAACGGCCGCCTGGGCTTCACCCTGGCCCTCAAGTCCGTGAACCACCGCTTTCTCGACCTGCACTTCCGCATGCCCTCGGACAGCAGCGAACTGGAGATGAAACTGCGCCGCTTGCTGAAGGAAAAAATGGCGCGCGGGCACGTGGAAATCACGCTTACGCTGGAGCCGGTAGCAGGCCAGGGATTCTCCGTAAACCGTCAACTGGTGGGCGGGTATGTGGAAGCGTTTCGTCGCCTGGCCCAGGAACTCGGCATTAGCGGCGAACCCGACCTCAACGCGGCCCTGAAAATACCTGGTGCGATGGATGCCTCGGCCGGCACCGGCGACAACGGCGACCTGGAGGCGGCGGTGCTGTCCAAAGTCAATGACATCCTGAGTCGTCTCAACGAGATGCGGGCCGAGGAAGGCAGGGGCATGGAGCGCGAACTGCGCGAGCGCATGGCGCGGCTTCAGGCCGGCGCGGCGGAAGTGGATAAGCTGCGCGGGGGTATGCTGCAAGCCCACCTGGAACGACTTCGGGGGCGCATTCAGGAGTTGGTCGGTACACAAGCCGAGCCCGAACGCGTACTGCAGGAAGCAGCCATGCTGGCCGAACGCAGCGACATCCAGGAAGAGTTGGTCCGCCTCAATACTCACATCCAGCACTTCCGTGGGCTGCTGGACGGCGGCGGAGAAATAGGTAAAAAGCTCGATTTCCTGCTGCAGGAGATGAATCGCGAGGCCAACACCTTGCTCTCTAAGACCACAGGGGTTGCCGGTGAAGCCCTGCGCATCACCCAGGTGGGCCTGGCCATGAAGGCGGAAATCGAGAAGTCACGCGAGCAGGTGCAGAACATCGAATGAGCGCCGTTTATATCATTTCCGCCCCCTCGGGCTCGGGCAAATCCACTCTGGTTAACGAGTTACGCAAGCTTGTCTCCAACCTGAATTTTTCCATTTCCTATACCACGCGCCGCCCCCGGGGCAGCGAACAGAACGGGCGCGAGTATTTCTTCGTTCCCATCCAGGATTTCGAGGAGATGATCGCCCGCGGTGAATTTCTGGAATACGCCAACGTGTTTGGCAACTATTACGGCACCGCCAAGCGCTTCCTGGAAGAGGCCCGGCGCGGCGGGCACGACTTGCTGCTCGACATTGACGTGCAGGGTGCGGCGCAGATCAAACGCAAAATCAAAGATGCGGTGAGCATTTTTATTCTTCCCCCGGACAAGAAGACCCTGGAATGGCGCCTGCGCAACCGCAGCCTGGACGCCGAAGATGTCATCCAGCGCAGGTTACTAACGGCTGCGAAAGAGATTGAGAATTACCGGAGTTACGACTATATTCTCATCAACGACCGCCTGGAAGATTCCATTGACGAGCTTAAGGCGATTGTGCTTTCCGAGCGCCTGCGCCGTTCCGGAGCCAAATTGGCCAACGGCGACAAGCGCACCCTGGCCACGGCTGAACGCTGCCTGCTGCCCAATATCCGCGAGCGGCTGCAGCCCATCCTGGCTTCCTTCGCCCTCTCGGCGACTCCCGGCTAGTAGTGGCAGTATGGAGGTGTCATGAAACTCATCGAAGGGTTCGACAGCAACTATCGCTACATCCTGGTGGCCGCCCGCCGGGCCCGGCAACTGCAATCCGGCGCCAAGCCCATGGTTGATACCATGTCGCGCAAACCCTGCCGCATCGCCATGGACGAGATTGATTCCGGCAAAGTGAAGTGGGTAGTGCCGCAGCCGGAAAAGTCGGCCAGCGAAGTAGCCAGCGAGTTGCTGGATAAGGCCGTACCGAAGGAATAGCTCCTCCCCGGCGTTAACTTCCTCGCCGCGGATCAACGCGGAAAGCGCGGATGAATTCCGGGCAAAAAGAATCCAGGCGGGGAGGGACGCGGCTTCGGAATCGCGCCTGGCGGTTGAAGCATCTCTGAAGCAGGCGTCTGTCGCGGTCATTGTTTAAATTTGGTTTATCCGCGTTCATCCGCATTAATCCGCGGCGAATGAATTTTGGCGTTAATCGGCGGCGAATGAATTTATGAAGATTGCGCTCGGCGTCAGCGGCGGCATTGCCGCCTACAAGGCGGCGGAAGTGGTGCGCCTGCTGCAGGAGCGGGGCGTCCGCGTGCAGGTGGTCATGACCCGGGCGGCGCAGGAGTTTGTGCGTCCCCTGACCTTCGCCGCGCTCAGCGGCGAGAAGGTCATCACCGACCTGTTTGGCGCCTCCGAGCAGCCGGCCAACGTGGAATCGGCCATCGAGCACATCGCGGTTGCCCAAACCATTGATGCGCTCCTGGTCGCGCCCGCTACCGCCGACGTTATCGGCAAGTTCGCCCACGGCGTGGCTGATGACTTCCTGAGCACTCTGTTTCTGGCTACTACCGCCCCGGTGGTGGTCGCGCCGGCCATGAACGTCAACATGTGGCAGAACGCGGCTACCCAGGCGAACGTCGAGAGCCTGCGGCAGCGCGGCGTAAAGATCGTGGATCCCGACAGCGGCTATCTGGCGTGCGGCATGACCGGCCCCGGACGCCTGGCCGGCAATGAAGCCATTGTGGCCGCCGTGATGGAGGTGCTGGGCGCCTCCCAGGACCTGGCCGGCGAAACCGTACTGCTCACCGCCGGGCCGACGCGTGAACAGATTGACCCCGTGCGCTACATCACCAACCGTTCCAGTGGGCGGATGGGATATGCCCTCGCGGAAGCTGCGTTGCGGCGGGGCGCAAGGGTTGTGCTGGTCAGCGGTCCGGTAAGCATTCAGCCGCCGGGCGGAGCGGATGTCGTTGCGGTGGAGACCGCGGAACAGATGCGACAGGCGGTGCTGCAGCGGCTCCCACAAGCCACAGTGGTCATCGCCACTGCCGCCGTTTCCGACTACCGTCCGAAGACCCAGGCACGGCAGAAGCTCAAGCGCTCCGGTCCCATGACTCTGGACCTGGAACCCACGGCCGACATCCTGGCGGAAGTGGCGCGGCGCCGCCAAAACCAGGTAGTGGTGGGTTTCGCCGCCGAAACCGAAAACGCGCTGGAAAATGCGCGCAAGAAGCTGGCCTCGAAGTCTCTGGATGCCATTGTAGTCAATGACGTCTCCCGTCCTGGCATCGGCTTCGATGCCGAGCGCAACGCGGTGACCATCATTACCCAGGATGAGGTCATCGAGGTGCCCGAAACCAGCAAATGGGAAGTGGCTCAGCGCGTGCTCGACCAGTTGGTCCGCCTGCGCCGGCACCGCAACCAGCCTGCGCACGCACCCGGCAAATAGGGATGGCGCGCGCGCTCGATCCCAAACTGCGCGAACAACTGGCCATCCGCCTGCAGTATTACCGCGAAATGGGAATTTACGATTTCTACCGCCGCGAAGGCGGCGCTGCGTCAGCGGCAGCTGAGGAACCAAGGGAAGAGATGGGGAGAAAACGAGAATCGAAGACGGTTGCAGTTATGCCCAGCGACGAACGGCATGCTTCCGAGTCCACCGGCGTGGCTGTCTTGGAAGAAGTAGCCGGGCCGCGCGATGTTGCGGTTGAGTTACGCGCCATCAGCGAAGACATTGGCGAGTGCACCCGTTGCCGCCTGAGCAAGGGCCGCAAGAACATCGTGTTCGGCACGGGCAACGTGCATGCCGAACTGATGTTTGTGGGCGAAGGTCCGGGAGCCGACGAAGATGAACAGGGCCTGCCCTTCGTTGGCCGCGCCGGGCAGTTGCTCAACAACATGATTGCGGCTATGGGCCTGCGCCGCGAGGATGTTTACATCGCCAACGTGGTCAAGTGCCGTCCGCCCGGGAATCGCACCCCCGAGCGCGACGAGTGCGAAACCTGTATTCCCTTCCTGATGCGGCAGATCGCCGCCATCCGCCCCAAGGTAATTGTGGCCCTGGGCGCTACTGCGGCCAAAAACCTTCTCGCCATCAACTCACCCATGACCGAACTGCGCGGGCACTGGTATGACTTTCGCGTGAACGTTAACAGCCAGGGCCGCCCCGATCCGAACGGTCCCAGCGTGAAGCTGGCAGTGACTTATCATCCCGCTTTCCTGCTGCGCGACCCGCGACAGAAAAAGGAAACCTGGAAAGACCTGCAGATGGTGATGAAGTTCCTGGGGCTGAAAGCGAAAGCAAACAGTTAGCAATTAGCCCATCAGTCCAGGGCTGGACGCTGGCTGCTATTTCTTGAACGCCACATTCACCAGCAGCTTGTCGCCGCCAATATCCACCACATTGCAGAAGGTGCGGTCGCGGCGGCGGCTGAAGTCCAGGCCCACGCGGCTCTTGCCCACGCGCAAATTGCGGATGTGCAGGTGGTCGAGCCACTCGGGCAGTTCGGGATTGATGATGTTCAATTCCTTTCGCTGGGCGCTGGGACGAATCCCCAGCACGGAGGAAAGCACCAGCAGCAGCGCGCCCGAGGCCCATGCCTGGGGCGAGCACGACACCGGATAATGCACGGGTTCGTCATTCTCGCGGCGCTGCACGCCACAGAACAGTTCCGGCAGGCGGTAGTCGCGAAAATTGAGCGCCGTCTGGAACATGGCGGTTAACAGTTGCAGCACCGGAAGACGAAACTCGTTGAGCGCCATGCCGTGAGCGATGAGTGAATTGTCGTGCGGCCACACCGAGCCCCGGTGATAGCTGAGCGGATTGAACACGCGCTCGGCGCTGGAAAGCGTGCGCCAGCCCCATCCCGTGAACAGATCCCTCTGCATCAAGCGGTTCACCACGGCGCGAGCGCGGTCGCGGGTTAACACCCGAGTAAACAGCAAATGGCCGGTGTTGGAGGCAATAACTTGCAGCGGCCGTTTTTTGTCGTCCAGGGCCATGGCGTAGTAACCCGGCTCCGGCATCCAGAACGCTCTCTCCAGGCGCCTGGCCAGTTCGGCGGCTTCCCGGCGCAGGCGCTCGGCGCGGCCGGTGTCGCCGAAGGCGCGCAGCAGCGAGGCCATGCGGTACTTGGCTTCATACACGTAGCCCTGCACTTCCACCAGAGCCAAGGGAGGCCGCGCCACCGTGCCATCGGAACGCATGTTGGCGTCCCAGGAATCTTTCCATCCCTGGTTGACCAGGCCCTTGGGTGAGCGCCGCAGGAATTCAACGAAGCCATCGCCATCGAGATCGCCGTAGCGGTCAATCCAATCCAGGGCGCGGTAGGCGGCGGGCAGCAACTCGCGCATAAGCTCGTCATCCGCCGTCCAGTTGTAAGTCTCGCTCAGCAGGATGAGAAACAGCGGGGTGGCGTCCGCCGAACCGTAGTAGGGTCCGAAGGGCATTTCACCGCTGCGCGTCATCTCTCCGGTGCGAAGCTCGTGCAGGATTTTGCCCGGCTCCTCGTCGCGCCAGTCGTTATACTCTGTGCCCTGGTAGCGGGCGAGCACGCGCAAGGTGTCAATTGCGAGTTGGGGGTTAAGAGACAAGGCCTGGTACGAGGCGATGATGGAGTCCCGCCCAAAAATGGTGGCGAACCAGGGAATGCCGGCGCCGATGGTGCACTGGTTGCCATCGGGGATCTGCAAAGCGTGGAAGTCGCCGATGGCGGTCTGCAGCGCGGCGTCAAATACGCCGTGGCTGCTGCTGAAAATCGTGGAGACGCTCTGCCACTCGGCATAGTTTTCGCGGCGGCGCCGCAAGTTGGCGGCAAATTCGTAATTGCGCGCCGCCGATTGCTTGCCCTCGACGCTGGGAGTGACGGTTATCTCCATCTGGAATTGCTCCAGGGGCGGCAGCTTCAAATCCCAGCGGGCGCTGCGTTCGCCCAGGTGTGCCGGAGCCGGGCGCATGGCGATCATGGTTTGGCGCAGAATTCCGTCCAGCCCCCGATAGTAGAAGGAGAGATGGTCGTTTTCCGGAACGGGGCGATAGTACTGGCCGTGGGCGGAACGGGGGCAGCCGCGTACCTGAAAAACATCCACGAAGTCGGCTTCGAAGGAAAGTTCAATGGACAGATCCACCGGGCCGAGGTTGAAATTCTCAAAGGTGAAGCGGTCGAACAGAAGCTCGCTGCCCAGCAACTGCTCGCGGCGGATGTGAATGGTG